>NZ_JBFAIA010000048.1:0-49021 GCF_040654455.1 Nonomuraea sp. NPDC050691 | reverse complement strand
CCAGCCCCCGGCCGGCGCCCGCCAGCACGGCGGCGCCGCCCGCACCCGCCTCGATCTCGGCCGCGGGACGCGGCGTGGGCAGGCCGCCCTCCACCTCGGGGCAGAACGGCACCAGCCGCCCCTCCTCGCGCCATCCGGCCAGCCGAGCGTCGGAGCTCGTCTTGGCCCCGCCGTCGTAGCGCACCCGCCGGCCCATCAGGCACGCGCTGACCAGGATCCTCTCCATGCCTCGATCCTACGGAGCCGCGCGCGGCGCGCGTCCGCCGCCGCCAGGTCCGGGGGCGAGAGTGGCGGACGATAGCCTTTGGCGCGATGAACACCACCGTGGCCACGATCGTCATCGCCGGCTCGCTGCTGCTCGCGCTGGCGAGCCTGGTCAACGCTATCCGCGACCGGCCCATGGGCATGGTCCTGCTCATCGGGTTCGCCGTGCTGGAGGTGGCCGTGCTCGTCCAGGCGGGCATCGTGATCGCCGCCGTCGCCGGGGGAGAGGGGGCGCACGTGTCCAAGGGCACGCTGTTCGGCTACCTCGCCGGCGAGGCGGTCATCCCGCCGGCCGGGGTGTTCCTGGCGCTGGCCGAGCGGAGCCGGTGGGGGTCGGGGATCCTCGTCGTGGCCGGGTTCGCGATCGCGGTGATGACGGCGCGGCTGCTGCAGATCTGGCAGGGCGTGCCGTGACCTCCCCGTCCATCGGCACCGGGCCGGGGCGGGCGCTGCTGGCCGTCTACGGGCTGTTCGCGCTGGCGGCGGGCGCGCGGGCCACGGTGCAGATCCTCACCCGCTTCGGTGAGGCGCCCCTCGCGTACTCGCTGTCGGCCTTCGCCGCGCTCGTCTACATCCTGCTCACGGTCGCGCTGGCGCGCGGAGCGCGCAGGCTGGCGCTGGTGGCGCTGTTCATCGAGCTGGCCGGGGTCCTGGTCATCGGTACGGCCAGCGTCCTCGACCCGGCGGCCTTCCCGGAGGCGACGGTCTGGTCGGTGTACGGCAAGGGCTACCTGTTCATCCCTCTCGTGCTCCCGCTCGTGGGCCTCTACTGGTTGCTGCGCAGGCGTTAACGCCGCCCCGTCAGGGGCAGGGGCGAAGACATGAGCACGATCGAACACTCGGTAGACGTCAACGTTCCTGTCAGGGTCGCCTACAACCAGTGGACGCAGTTCGAGAGCTTCCCCGAATTCATGGAAGGGGTCGAATCGGTCAAGCAGCTCACGGACACGCGCACCGCGTGGATCACCGAGATCGCCGGTGTGAAGCGCGAGTTCGAGGCCGAGATCACCGAGCAGCACCCGGACGAGCGGGTCGCCTGGCACTCGGTCGACAAGCCTCGCCAGGCCGGCGTGGTGACCTTCCACCGCCTCGACGAGAACACCACGCGGGTCACGCTCCAGATGGAGTACGACCCCGAGGGCTTCCTCGAGACGGCCGCTGACTGGCTGCAGCTCGTGCGCCTCCGCGTCAAGAACGACCTGGAGCGCTTCAAGCACTTCATCGAGTCGCGCGGCGGCGAGACCGGCGCGTGGCGCGGCGACGTTCCCGGCCCGCACCAGCACGGCTCCACCCTGGGCACCGGCGACCCGACGGTCCCGCCCGGCACGGGGCAGCAGGTGCCTCCCGGCACGGTCGGCGGCGAGGACTACGCGCCGCCCGGCGCCGGCGGCCCCACACTGCCGCCGCCCGGGCCGCTCGGGCCGCACGACACCCCGCCGCAGCCGCCCCGTCCGGTCCTGTAACGGCACCCCGTCGGGACGATCCCTTCGACCGCAAAGCCCCCGGACATCCGGGGGCTTTGTCATGTGTCAGGAATAAATGCCGGTTTTGGGGCTGTTAGGATTGCCATTCGTCCCATGATTAGATGAGTGGAGGATTTCCCCCAGATGAGCGTGCTCACCCACGAGACCCGAGGCAGGACCGGCCCCCTCGCCTGGCTCCTGGTGCTGGGAATCGTCCTCGCGGCCCTGAACCTCCGCACCGCCGTCACCAGCGTGGGACCGCTGCTCGACCAGCTCGCCCAGGGCCTCGGCATGACCAGCGTCGGCACCGGCCTGCTCACCACGCTACCCGTGCTCGCCTTCGCGACGGTCGGCGCGATCACCCCGACGCTGTCGCGGCGGGTCGGCGAGCACCGGCTGCTCCTGCTCGCCCTCGTCACCCTCGGCACCGGCCTGCTCCTCCGGGCGCTGGTGGACTCCGCCCCGGTCTTCCTGCTGAGCAGCGCCGTCGCGCTGTCCGGCGGCGCCGTCGGCAACGTCCTCATCCCCACGCTGATCAAGCGCCACTTCCCGGCCCGTACCGGGATCATGACCACCGTCTACACGACCGCGCTCGCCGCCGGCACGATGCTGGCCGCCGCCGCCACCGTGCCGATCGAGCGCGCCTCGGGCGACTGGCACATCGCGCTCGGCGTGTGGGCGGCCCTGGCGGCCGTGGCCACCCTGCCGTGGCTCGCGCTGCTGCGCAGCGACCCGGCGCGCCGCCGGACCGCCGCGGAAGGCGGCGAGGCGGCCCCCGCCGGCGCTCCCGCGGGGCTGCGCCAGCTCGCCCACAGCCGCCTGGCCTGGACGGTCGCCGTCTACTTCGGCACCCAGTCGATGATCGCGTACATCATGTTCGGCTGGCTGCCCACGATCCTCACCGACGGCGGCTACACCACCGGCGAGGCCGGGGTCGTCCTCGGCGTCTTCACCGCGCTGAACATCCCCGTCTCGATCCTCGTCCCCGTGATCGCCTCCCGCTTCCGCGACCAGCGGCCCGTGGTGATCGGGCTCGTCGCGGCGTACGCGGCCGGCTTCCTCGGGCTGTGGCTCGCCCCCGCCTCGACCGCCATGGCGTGGGTGGTGCTCATCGCGCTCGGCATGGGCTCGTTCCCGCTGGCGCTCATGATGCTGGGCCTGCGCACCCGCACCGCCGAGGCCACCGCGGCGCTGTCCGCCTTCGGGCAGAGCGCCGGCTACCTCATGGCCGGGGCCGGGCCGCTCGCCGTCGGCCTGCTCCGCGAGCTCACGGGTGGCTGGACGCTGCCGTACGCGATGATCTTCGCCGTGCTGGCCGCGCAGCTCGTCACCGGCCTGTACGCGGGCCGGCGGCGCTTCATCGAGGACGAGCGGCGTGAGCGCCCGGACACCGAAGCTGCGACAATTCCGGCGTGAACTCCACTGTCGTCACCTTCCCCGCGGGCCAGGTCAGCGGCCGCTCGCGGATCGTCGGGACCGTGCCGGTGGGGGAGCGGCACGGCCTCGTCGTCTCCGAGACCCCGTTCCACCCCCTCGACCACACGTGGCCCGACCAGCCCGCCGACCGTGGCACGATCGGCGGTCTGCCGGTCGCCGACTGCGTGACCGGCGCCTGGTCCGGCGACCGGATCCACCTGGGGGCGGACATCCCGGCGCGGCGCGGAGCCGAGGGCTGGCAGTGGCTCGTCGTCCACGTCACCGACTCGCCCCTCCCGGTCGGCGAGAGCGTCGAACTGGCCGTCGACCCCGCCTACCGCGCGGCCCTGTCGGCCGGGCACACCGCCTGCCACCTGGCCGCCCTCGCCCTCAACGCCGCGCTCGCCGGCCGGTGGCGCAAGGAGCCCGCCCTGGACGCGCTCGGCCACCCCGACTTCGACCAGACCGCGATCACCTCCTCACGGATCACGCCCGACGCCAGCGTGGACGTCTACCGGCTCGGCAAGTCGCTGCGGAAGAAGGGCTTCACGGCCGACGGCCTCGACACGGCCCTCGCCGAGGTGGCCGCCGCGGTCGACGACCGGCTCAAGGCATGGGTGGCGGCCGACGCCCCCGTACGGCTCGACGTGCCGGGCCCGGAGCTGACCGCCCGGCGTACCTGGCACTGCTCGCTGCCCGAGGGCGAGGCGTCGATCCCGTGCGGCGGCACGCACGTGACGCGCACCTCCGAGCTGGGGAGCGTCACGGTGGAGCTGACCCTGGACGAGGGGACCACCCTCACCATGCGCACCACCGTCACCCGCTGAACCCCTCGCCGGGACTCGTGCCTGCGGCCATGTCTGGAGGCCGGCCGTTCCAGCCGTTGCTCGTCAGCATGTGGTGACAAACGGTGTCTGTCAGCATATGCTGACACCATGACCGCGAACGCCACCGATCTGGCCCGCGCGGCGGCCGACCCCGACCCCGGCGTGGGGCTCGCGGCGGTCGCGGCCCTCAGGACCCTGCTGGAGGAGCTGGAGGCGACGCACGTGTCCAACGCCCGGGACCGCGGCTGGTCCTGGGAGCGGATCGCCGACGCGCTCGGCGTGAAGCGGCAGACGGTCCACCGCAAGCACGCCCGCAGACTCGGAAGGTGACGCGATGCCGCCCCACGGATTCCCCGCCCCGTCCCCGCCCCGCGGGCTGGCCGATTTCGCCCCTCCCGCGCGCCGGGCCGTCGTCAGGGCCGGCACGATCGGGCTCGACGCCGGCCATCCGGCGCTGGCCACCGATGTTCTCCTGCTCGCCCTCGCCGAGACGCGCCCCTTCGGCCTCACCTCGTTCACCGCCACGCGCGAGCAGATCGGGGCCCGCGTCGACACGGGCCCGGACGCGCGGGAGCTGCTCGCGACGCTCGGCATCGACCTCGACGAGGTACGCCGCCGCACCCGGGCCGGCGCCGACGACCCGGACCGGTGGCGGCTGACGCGCTCGCCGCTGCGGCCGCTCAGGATGACGCTGCACGGGCCGCTGGGGTCGATCCCGCTGACCATGCACGCGCGCAAGGTGGTGGAGGTGGCCCGCTGGCGGCCGGGCCCGGTGACGGGTGAGAGCCTGCTGTGGGGCCTGCTGGCCGACGGCGCCAACGGCGCGGCGCGGATCCTTCGCTCCGCGGGGGTGGACGTGTGCGCCCTCGTCCGGGAGCTCGGCATGTCGGTCCGGCGGGCGGCCTGACGCTTGGTTCCTGTTCGGGTGGCGCGGGGAGTGCGGGATCTCCGATACACTTGGCGAGGAATCAAGGGGCTATGGCGCAGTTGGTAGCGCGCCTCCATGGCATGGAGGAGGTCTGGGGTTCGAATCCCCATAGCTCCACACATGGGCCGTTCCGGCAACGGCCGGACTGCAGTACGGGATCCCGTCCGATCATCGCGATCGGGCGGGATTTTGCCGTTCCGGTCTGGATGACGCGCCCGGTCCTTCGGGTCCCTCAGGTCGAGGTCACCGGCCCTTGAGGCGGCCGTTCGGTCGCTCCCTCATGGCCTTGGCAGTGGAGTGTGTCCCCGCCCCGAGGGGCTGAGGTGAGGCGGTCGCGCCCGCACGTCCTCGGCCTGCCGGAGCGCAGCCGTCTCGGCCGGAGCCGCGGAGCCGCACTTCTCACTACCGCGCGCCGTCTTTTCGATGAAAATTTCATGATGGTGCACATTCATGCCTGCGAGTTCGGCCCTGTGGTGACCATGACTCTTCTTTTGGAACGGTCCTCGAAAGTGGGCGGCGTTGACAAGATCGTCAGGGCTTACAAGACTTCTTGGGAGCGCTCCCATGTCTACTCTCCATTCGTCGGAAGGGGCAGTGTGGTGGATCTGCTGAAGAAGAATCAGGACCTTGTCCTGGCCCTCTACCGTGTCGTGACGGGCCTGCTGTTCGCCTGTCATGGCGCGGCCACGCTCTTCGACGTGTTGGGAGGACCGCAAGGCCAGGCGCCCAGCTTCGGACAGTGGCCCGGATGGTGGGCCGCCGTCATCGAGCTGATCGGCGGCGCCCTCGTCCTGCTCGGACTGGCTGCCCGGGCCGCCGCCGTCATCTGCTCGGGCACCATGGCCTACGCCTACTTCGTCGTCCACCAGCCGCAGGCGTTGTTCCCGATCGAGAACGGCGGTGAGAAAGCCGCGCTCTTCTGCTGGGGTTTCCTGCTCATCGCCGTCCTCGGGCCCGGCCGCTGGGCGCTGTCCGCACTGTTCACGCCGTCGCGAGCCCTCGCAGAAGCCAGAAGGTGAGTGTTCTGATGTCCTGCGCCTGAAGTTCGTCGGCGATATCGGGCGAGGAAGTCGAGGGTCTCGTCGGCGCTCTTCACGTCCTCGGGGGACGCCGGCGTGGTCGGCGTCCGGCTGCTCGCGGTCGGCCGGGTGGTCCGCCTCTGGTCCGCCTGACCGGGGCTCACACCGTCCGGAGCATGCCGCCGTCGATGAAGTACGTCGAGCCCACGGAGTAGGTCGCCCGGTCCGAGCAGAGGAAGACGAGGAGGTCCGCGACCTCCTCGGGGGTGGCGAAGCGGCCGATGGGGCGTGCTCGCGGGCGACGTCGTCGAGGTGACGCCGCCAGTCGTCGCCGCTGAGCTCCTTCGCCGTCTTCACCCAGTCCGGGGTGAGGACCAGGCCGGGGTTGACGCAGTTGACGCGGATGCCGTCGCCGACGACCTCGGTGGCCAGCACCTTGGAGAACATCATCAACGCGGCCTTGGTCACGTTGTAGATGGGCTCGTACCACAGGGGTTGCACCGCGCAGATCGAGGCGTTGTGGAGGATCACGCCACCGCCGCGCCGCCGCATGCCGGGGACGAGCCCGCGGGCCAGGCGCACGGCCGCCATGACGTGGAGGTCCCAGTAGGCCTGCCACTTCTCGTCGGGGGCCTCGAGGATGGTCTCGTTGGATCCCGCGCCCGCGTTGTTGACGAGGATGTCGGCGCCCCCGAAGGCGTCCTCGGCGGTCCCGGTCAGCGTCGTCGTGCCCTCGACCGTCGCCACGTCGCAGGCCACGGGTACGACGCGCACGCCGTGGGTCTCGGCGATCGCGCGCGCCTCGTCGTCGAGGCGGTCGGCGCCGCGCGCCGCGAGCACCAGGTGCGCTCCCTCGGCGGCCAGCCCCCGCGCGACCGCGAGGCCGATCCCCGAGCTGCCGCCCGTGACGACGGCGACCTTGTCAGCCAGCCCCAGTTCCACGAGACCTCCCAGAAGACTGTTCTCTCCCCGGCTCCTACCCACCACGCGGCCGGCCCGCGACGGCCGGCGCTCAGCCGAAGGGGAGCACTCCGGACTCGAGGACGATGAGGGTCCCGATGGTCATGAAGACGAACGGGACGATCCAGTGGCCGTACCTCTCGACGATCTGGATGACCTTGCGGTGCGAGCCGAGCCAGGAGCCCGCCAGGCACCACAGGGCGACGCCCACCGCGAACACCGCGATCGTCACCAGCGACGACGCCGGACCGATCGTGCGGAACACCGGCGTGTAGACCGACAGGTTGTCCGCGCCGTTGGCGATGGTGACGCCCGCCACCGGCAGCATGCCGGACGCGACGGCCGGTGGGGCCGGGGCGGCGTCCGGGTCGTCGCGGGCGTCCTTGCGAGAGCGAACGGCCGCGACGAGCCCGCGCACGCCCAGGGCGAACGGGAGGAGGCCGAGCAGGCCCACCCAGCGGTCCGGGATGATCGTCAGGCCGAGCGCCGCGACCACCGACAAGGCCACCAGGGCGGCGATCCCGGTGTACTGGCCGGCCCAGATCTGCCACGGGCGGGGCACCCCGTTGGCGCGGGACGACAGGAACAGCACGGTGAGGACGACGAGGTCGTCCACGTTCGTGCCGGCGAACATCCCGGCGGCCGTGACGATGGTGCCCGCGATGCCGTCCATGGCCGCCGAACCTACCGCGCGCCGGGGCGGAAACGGCGGTGGGGCCTGGGATTCCGGTCGCCGCCGGCTCCGGTTTCGCGCGCTTCTTAAACCTCGGGGTGGCCGAGCGTCAATTCTGCCCGTTTTCTCCCAGTAAGTGTTTCCTTGTCCCTTTGTCGGGCAGCCATGGGGCAGACCGGCCGCCGCCAGGCCGGATGCCGACAGAAGGAGCGCGTGTCATGAGTGACAGGTCCAGAGTGGCGCTCGCCCTCGCCGTGGGGTACTGCCTCGGCCGGCGTCACAAACTGCGCTTGGCGGCCGCCCTGGCCGCGGCCGGAGCCGCCGGTCGGCTACGCAAAGGCGGCGGTGGCGGGCTCCTGCAGCAGGGACTGAAGGTGCTCGGCACATCCCCGCAGATCGAGGAGATCACCGACCGGCTCCGGGGCGAGCTCCTGGAGGTCGGCAAGGCGGCCGCCGTGGCGGCCGCCAGCAAGCAGGTGGAGAACCTCACCTCGAGGCTGCACGACCGCGCCGAGACACTGCGGCACCCGAGCCCTCCGAGCGCCCCGAGTCCTCCGCGTCGCCGAGGCCGCGCGCGGCCCTCCGACGAGGCCGAGGAGGAAGAGGAGTACGAGGGCGAGGAAGACGAGTACGAGGGCGAAGAGGGCGAGGAACCGGCGGAGCCCGAAGAGGGCGAAGAGGGCGAAGAGGGCGAAGAGGGCGAGTACGAGGAAGAGGAAGAGGAGGAGCCCGCCCGGGAGAGGGGGCGCGGGCAGGGCGCCCGGGTCCGCGCGCAGGGCGCGTCCGGCGGGTCGCCCGTGAGCAGGGCCGCCGCGGCCGGCATCTCCGGGGTCAGGTCGGCGGTCGGCAAGGCGTCCCGTACCGCGACCCGGTCGTCGGGATCCAAGACGTCCACCGGCGGGTCGTCGACCTCCAAGTCGTCCTCGTCCAAGTCGTCGTCGTCCGGGTCCGCGACCCGGTCGTCGGGGGCCAAGGCGTCCACCCGCAGGTCGTCCGGCGGGGACGAGGAGACGGGCGCCCGGCCGGCCCGGCGCAAGGCCGAGTCCGGGGAGAAGGGCACGCAGGCGCGGGAGGAACGAACCGGTACGAGGCGGTCCGCGCCGACCAGTAAGACGCGGAGGTGAGCCAGGTGGCTGACGCATCGAAGGCCGACGAGTCCGCCAGGGAAGGTCCCGGTAGCGAGGTCGTCGACGCCCTGCAGGATCTCGCCATGGCCCTGGCCGAACGGGCCCTGGGGTCCATCACCGAGAAGCTGGAGGAGATGACGGGGCGGCTCACCGACGTCGCCGAGGGCGACGGCTCGGGGCTGCTCCAAGCCATCACCGGGGGCAGCGGCGCCTCAGGACTGCTCGGCGCGATCACCGGCGGCAAGGAGTTCTCGCCCGGCAAGATGCTGCTGAAGGGGGCGACGAAGGCCGTCACGGGCTCCATCGGCGAGAAGGTCGGCGGCCTGTTCGGCAAGGGTGGCAAGGGTGGCAAGGGCGGCAAGAGGAAGCTCAAGCTCACCCACATCTTCGAGACGATCGACATCGGCGCGCCGGTCCGCATCGTCTACAACCAGTGGACGAAGTTCGAGGACTTCCCGACCTTCACCAAGAAGGTGGACAGTGTCACCCAGGAGTCCGAGGAGAAGGTCTCGTGGAAGGCGCAGGTCTTCTGGTCGCACCGGACCTGGAAGTCCACGATCCAGGAGCAGGTGCCGGACGACCGCATCATCTGGCGGTCGGAGGGACCCAAGGGCTGGGTCGACGGGGCCGTGTCGTTCCATGAGCTCGCCCCCAACCTGACCCGCGTCGTCGTCGTCCTCGAATACCACCCTCAGGGGCTGTTCGAGCGTACGGGCAACCTGTGGCGGGCCCAGGGCAGGCGGGCGCGACTGGAGCTCAAGCACGTGGCGCGGCACGTCATGAGGAACGTCATGCTGCACCCGGACGAGATGGCCGACGACGGGTGGCGCGGCGAGATCCACGACGGCGAGATCACCAAGGACCACGAGACGGCCATGCGCGAGGAGCGGGAACGCGAAGAGCGCGGAGAAGGCGAGGCGGGCGAGGAGGAAGAGCGCCCCGAGGGCGAAGAGGGCGAGTACGAGGGCGAAGAGGGCGAGGAGCCCGAGGAGGGCGAGGAAGAGGAAGGCGAGGAGGAGCCCGAGGAGGAGGGCGAAGAGGAAGAGGAGGAGCAGCCGGTGGGCCGGGCCGGCGGTGAGGAGGCCGAGGAAGAAGGCGGAGAAGAGGAGCCCGAGGAGGAAGAGGGCGAAGAGGAAGAGGAAGAGGAGGCGCCACGGGCGCGGCGTCCCGCACGTCGCAGGACGGCCGCCCGGCGCTGACGAAGGAGTGAGCGTATGACCATCCAGCCCGCGGGCGGCGGCGGTGGAATAGCCCAGCGACCTTCCGCGTCCGGCCTGGCCGACGTGATCGACACCATCCTGGACAAGGGCCTGGTGATCGACGCGTACGTGCGGGTCTCCCTGGTGGGAATCGAACTACTGACCATCGACGCGCGGATCGTGGTGGCGAGCGTCGACACGTACCTGCGCTTCGCCGAGGCGGTGAACCGCCTGGACATCTCGGAGCAGGGCGGCCAGGGGCTGCCCGAGCTGATGCAGAACATCAAGCAGAACAAGATCTCCAGAGAGGGCAAGAGCGCGGCGCAGGGCGTGCTGGAGGCCGCCGCGGAGAAGCTCGACGACCTGATGGGCGGGTCCGGTGAGCAAGAGGCACGGTCCAGCCGACGGCGGAGCAGGGGGGAGAACTGATCATGACGGACACCTCCACACGCGGGCAGGAAGGGCAGGAGTCCGCCCCGGACACGGGAGTGGGCGTCTACCTGTACGGGATCGTGCCGGCCGACGTGCAGGTGTCGGACGATGCACACGGCGTGGGCGGCCCGTCCACCGCGGTCACGCTCGTACGGCACGGTGAGATCGGCGCGCTGGTCAGCGAGCTGGAGCTCGGCCGTCCCCTGGGCACGCCCGACGATCTCATGGCGCACGAGCGGCTGCTCGACGCCACCGCGGCCGAGGTGCCGGTGCTGCCCATCCGCTTCGGCGCGGTGATGACCAGTTCCGAGGCGGTCGTGGAGGAGCTGCTCGCGCCGCACCACGACGACTTCCGCACGGCGCTGGAGGAGCTGGAGGGCCGCGCCGAGTACGTCGTCAAGGCCCGTTACGTCGAGCAGGCCGTCCTCGCTGAGGTGCTGGAGGAGCAGCCGGAGGTGGCGCGACTGCGCGAGGAGATCCGCAGCCTGCCCGAGGACGCGAGCCGGGAAGCGCGCATCCAGCTCGGCGAGCTGGTCAACGGGGCCGTCAGCGTCAAGCGCGAGGCCGACACGCAGGAACTGCTGGAGGCGCTCGCGCCGGTCTGCGTGCTGACGTCCGTGCGCGAGCCCACCCACGAGCAGGACGCCGCGCACATCGCGCTGCTCGTGGAGCTGGACCGGCAGGACGACCTGGAGGAGGCCCTGGACCGGTTCGCCTCGCGGTGGGAGGGCCGGGTCCAGATCCGGCTGCTCGGACCGCTGGCCCCGTACGACTTCATCGTCACGCCGGCGGGGTGAGGTCGCATGGGCCTGCTCGGTCTCCTGTTCGGCTGGCCGCTGGCGCCGATCAAGGGAGTGATCCGGCTCGGTGAGCTGATCCAGGAGCAGGTCGAGCGCCAGATGAGCGACCCGGCGGCGGTGCGGCGCGAGCTGGAGGAGATCGAACGGGACGCGGCCGAGGGACTCATCTCCGAAGAGGAGCAGGAGGAGCGGATGCGCGAGGTCCTGGCGAGAATGATCGGCCCGCCCGCCGGAACAGGCCCCGCCGAAGCCGGACACGACCCTGCCGAAGGCGCTCAGGACGAAGGCGGAACGGGTGAAGGCGGCCCGGATGAGCCCAGGAGGTGATCGCGTGCCGGCCAGGCGACGCAGCCGTACTGACGACGTGTCCGAGCGTGAGCGGGACGATCTCCCACCGGACGAGGACGCCGCGGACGAGGAGTACGACGAGGACGAGCCGCCCACCGAGAACGACGAGAACGACGAGAACGACGACGACTACGAGGACGACGAGGACTACGAGGCCGGGGACGACTTCGAGGAGGAGCCGCCGCGGCGACGCGGGCGGCGGTTGTCCGCGTCGACCGCCGGTGAGGCCGGGCTGCGGCACATCGCCGAGCTGACGTCCCGCGAGCCGGAGGGCGTCACGCTGGTCAAGCCCTCCGACGGCGGCGGCGGGTGGACGGTGGGCGTCGAGGTGGTGGAGGACCGCCGGATCCCGTCGTCCGGCGACATCCTCGCGTTGTACGAGGCCGAGCTGGACGAGGAGGGCGGCCTGCTCTCCTACCGGAGGCTGCGCCGTTACCGGCGCGGCAGCGGCGACAGCGAGAGGGGTTGATCGTGGAGCCAGCGCGGACGGGAATCGGGCGCCAGGCCTACCCCTCGTCCTCCGGCGGACGCGAGCCGACCAACCTGGGGGACATCCTGGAACGCGTGCTCGACCGGGGAGTGATCATCGCTGGTGACATCCGGGTGAACCTCCTCGACATCGAGCTGCTGACGATCAAGCTGCGGCTGATCATCGCCTCGGTGGACACGGCTCGCGAGATGGGCATCGACTGGTGGGAGCACGACCCGTGGCTCACCGGCAAGGACCGCGACCTGCAGGAGGAGAACCGGCGGCTGCGCGACCGGGTCGCCGAGCTGGAGGAGGGCTCTCCGCGCCCCGGCTACGCCGATCGCGAGGTCGAGGAGGGACGTTCCCGCCGTCGCGCCGTCGGGGGCGGGGCCGACGAGGCCGAGGAGGGACGCCGCCGCCATCGCGTCGTCGAGGGCGAGGTGGAGGAGGAGCGTCCGCGGCGCCGCGCCGTCCGGGGCGAGAGGGTGAGGGAGGAGGACGACCGTGGCCGCTGATCCGGGGTCGGGCACGTACCTCTACGCCGTCGCCGCCGAGGAGGGGCAGCACCGTGGGGGCGCGCTTCCGCGGGGCATCGCGGGCGGCGAGGTGCGCGCGATCGGCAGGGCCGGCCTGGTCGCGTACGTGAGCTCCGTGCCGCTCGACCAGTTCGGCGAGGAGCCGCTGCGGCGCTCCATGGAGGACCTCGACTGGCTGGAGGAGACCGCGCGCGCCCACCACCGCGTCGTCGAGGCGGTGGCGCGGGAGGTGGCGGTGGTGCCCGTGCGCCTGGTCACGGTCTACAGCGGCGACGCGCAGGTGGGGGCGCTGCTGGAGGAGCGGTACGAGGACTTCGCGCGGGCGCTCGCCCGGGTGGCCGGGCGGCAGGAGTGGGGCGTGAAGGTGTACGCCGCATCGGGGGACGAGGCGGACGAGCCGGGCGAGCGGCGCGGACGCCCCGCCGAGGCCGCGGCGAGTGAACGGGCCACCGGTGGAAGGGGCGCCGAGGAAGATACAGCCGGGGAGGCGGGCGGCGCCGGAAAAGAGCCGGAGCGGCCCGGCACGGCGTACCTGAAGCGGCGGCAGCAGCACATCCGCGGCCGGGAGGAGGCGTGGCGCCAGGCCGGCGCCCGGGCCGAGCGGATCCACGGCGCGCTCAGCTCCATCGCGGTCGCGAGCCGCCGTCACCGCGCCCAGGACCCGCAGCTCTCCGGACGCCCCGAGTCGATGCTGCTGAACGGCGCCTACCTGGTGGACCGGGAGCGGGGCGAGGAGTTCGCGCGGGCCGTTGAGGAGCTGCGCGAGCCGGGCGGCGACGTGCAGCTGACCGGCCCCTGGGCGCCGTACTCGTTCGCCGTGCTGGACGACGACGGCGGGCCGCGGGAGGAGCTGACGTGACGTTCGAGGAGACGCGCGGGGCCGCGCTCGCCCGCGAAGGGCGGCTGCCGCCCGAACGGGTGGCGCTCGTGGACCTGCTGGACCGGCTGCTGGCCGGCGGCGTGGTCGTGAGCGGGGACCTCGTGCTGTCGATCGCGGACATCGACCTCGTCCGCATCTCGGTCCGGGCCATCTTCATGTCGATCCGCGAGTCCGCGCCGATCCGCGCGTACGAGCCCGTCCGGGGATACGCGACCCGGCCGGACCGCGACTCCTACGAGCCGTACGAGCCGGGGGACTGAGCACCATGGACGAGCCGGTGCGGGAGGTGCGCTCGCCGCGCCTGCGGATCGAGGCCGACCGGGAGGCGGTCGAGCGCGACCTGTCCCGGCTCGTGCTCACCCTCGTGGAGCTGGTGCGCCAGCTCGTCGAGCGGCAGTCCGTGCGCCGCATGGAGGAGGGCAACCTGTCCGACGAGCAGGTCGAGGTGCTCGGCCTGACCCTGATGCGGCTGGAGGAGGCCATGGCCGAGCTGTGCGACCGGTTCGGCCTGTCGCCGTCCGACCTCAACCTCGACCTCGGCCCGCTCGGCACCCTCCTGCCCGAGGAGGACCGGCGGGACCGCTGACGATCCGGGGCCGGGCTCCCGCCCCTCGCGGCGGGAGCCCGGCCCGGGCTCAGTGGACCGTCACGGTCGCCTTGGCCTGCAGCGTCGTGCCCGTCACCGCGCCGGTCACCGTGAACGTGCCCGGCGGGGCGTACTTGTCGGGGCTGATCGCCTCCCATGTGACGGCCACGGAGCTGTCCTTCGACCCGTCGTTGTAGGTCGCCACGACCGTCCCGGGCAGCGACGGCGCCACCCCCGCCCGGGTCGTGACCGCCTCATCGGCGATCGAGGTGATGGTCACCGCCGCGGTCGTCCGGACGTACACGGTCGCCTGGGCGGGCTGCCGGACGCCCTCGGCCAGGCCGGCGACGGTGAAGCTGGTGCCGCCGGTCCTGACCTGGTCGGGCGTGACCTGCTGCCAGGTGACGGCGGCCGAGCTGCGGGCGCCGTCCGCGTACAGGGTCTCCACGGCGGCCGGCAGCCTGGGCAGCGTGTCGACCAGGGTGGGGACGTGGACGGGGCGGACGGAGTCCGGCGGGACCTCGTACGTCTTGACCTCCAGCAGCCCGACCGACGCCCCGCCGGCCTCGAGCTGGACGCGCAGCTTCGAGGTCGTGACCGTGTCGAAGGACACGGTGTTGTAGGCGTCGACCGCCTTCGGGTAGGAGGCGACGCCGGTGACGTCCTCGAACGAGTCGCCGTCCCACTGCTGGATCTTCCACGAGGCGGGCACGCGGACGCCGCCGTCGTCGTCGAAGAAGTACACGTCGGCCTTGTTCAGCCGGACGGGCGAGGGCCATTCGAGCTGCACCCACTGCGTGTCCTGCTGCGGCCAGGTGCCCCAGCGCGGGTTGGCCCCGTCGTTGGAGCGCGGCGGGTCGATGCCGTCGTTGATCGCCGTCACCTTCTCCCACGGGGAGGTGTAGGAGGCGGTGGGCGTGGCCTTGGGCGCCACGTTCACCTGCTGGGCCTGGGGCGTGGCGGTCACGGTGACGGTCGCGGAGGTGGTCTCCGCGCCGTCCGTGGCGGTGAGCCGCAGCCGGTACGTGCCCGCCTCGGAGAACGAGACGACCGTGCTCGTGCCGGTCGGATCGGTGAAGAACACCTCTCCGGGCCCGTCGGCCTTGGCCCACTGGGTGGTGAGCCTGCCCGACGGCAGCGCGTCGTCCTTGACCACCGCGTCGATCCTGGCCTGGCCCGGGCGGCCGAAAGCGGGGTCGGGCACGACCACCACGGACGGCGCCCGGTTGGTGACCGAGCCGGCGTCGGCGCCCGTCAGGTACGCCTGCACCTCCTTCACGCCCGTCGAGTAGCCGGGCTGGTGCGTGACCAGCACCCGCAGCTTGCGCGCGGTGACGGCCGGGAAGCGGACCTCGTTGAGGTTCGCGCGAGGATGGACCGGTTTCCTGGCCAGGTCCGGCACGTCCTTCCAGGCGTCGCCGTCCTGGTACTGCACCGAGTAGAGGGCGGGCTCCCGGTGGCCGCCCGCCTTGCGGTCGTTGAAGAAGTACAGCTTGAGCCGGTCGACCCGCCGGGCCGAGCCGAGGTCCACCTCCAGCCGGTCCTGGGGCTTGCCCGACCCCTTGCTGTCCCAGTACGGCTCGTTGATCGTGAAGCCGTCCACCGCGCCCGCCGGGTCGCCGTGGGAGGCGGTGGCGGACCTGACCAGGTTCGGGCGGGTGGAGCGCAGGTCCACGCCGGCCTTCTGGAACAGGTCCTCGACGCGGTCACCCGCCAGCTCGACCTGGGCGGGGGCCTTCATCGAGGTGGCCTTCTCGGCGTGCACGACCGTGCTGTTCCCGGTGCCGCCCTCGACCTTTCCCGTGGCCGGGTCCCAGACGGCGTGCGCCAGCCCGGACAGGGTGACCTTGCGCCTGCCGTCGATCAGGATCGAGTACCCCTCGGGCACCCCGGCGTAGTGGGTCTTCCCGTCGCCCGGCTTGTCCCAGACGATGGTCAGGTCCTTGCCGCGGTAGTTCACGCCGTTGACGGTGAAGTGGTCCCAGCCGATGTCCACCGGCCACAGCTCGACCTTGCCGTCCGAGCGCGGGCGCAGGCCCATGACGTCCTCGATGACGGTCCAGTTGCTGCTGCCGAGGATCGTGTGGTGGATCCAGGAGCGGTAGCCGATGGTCTTGGTGTCCGGCTTCCAGTCGGCCCAGAACTCGTTGGCGTCGGGGTAACGGGTGTCCCCGCCGACGTACTGCGACCAGGCGTTCCAGTACAGGAGCTGCTTGTACTGCTCGGCCGTGATGTACGGCGAGGTGTACTCGCGCAGCGCCTTGGAGAACAGCGCGAAGTTCCGGGTCGAGTTGATCTGCGAGAAGTTGTTCGAGCCCGGGTTGCCGGCCTCGGCGGCCTCCGCCTTGTCCTTCTGGTTGGCGGTATAGGCCGGGAAGATCGGATATTCCGCAGGATCGGCCCACAAGCGGAGCGCCTCCCGATATTTCGGGTCGTCCGTGGGCACCAGGCCGGTCGCGTACGGGATGTAGTTGTTCGACTCCTTCCACGGGATCAGGTCGCCCGTCTGCAGGTCGCGGTGCTTGAACAGCTTGCTCTGCTCGTCCCAGAGCAGGGTGAGGATGCCGTTCTTGACCTTGTCGGCCACGCCGCGCATCTCGGCGGCCTTCGCGGCATCGCCCGTCAGCTCGTACGCCTGCGCCGCCGCCATCGCGTTGGCGTACACGTACGCGCCTTCGAGCCGCTCGTTGGCCCGCCCGTAGTAGTGGAACGACACCGCGTCGGCGTCGTTGCCGGTCATGTACTCCCGCTCGTACTCGATGACCCCGTTCTTGTCGGAGTCGTACGCGGCGAGCTGCCCGTACACGTCCTTCTCGGCGTAGCGGGCGAGGTTGCGCAGGATCGCCGGCTGGCCGCCGTGGATCTGGTAGCTCTCCAGCGCCGCCGCCGAGATGTACTGGGTGTAGCTGTTCGACCAGTTCTCCGGGTCGCCCGGGTTGTCGGTGTACTTGGTGTTGCGCGACACCTCGCCCGCCGACACCCACGGTCCGTACGAGTAGATCGGGTCCCGCAGGTACTTGAGGTCCTGCACGAACATGGGGACGGTCAACACGATCGCGTTGTTGTAGCCCAGCGCGCCCTCCACCGACGTCGGGAACTGGTAGTCGTTCCCGGGGATGTCGGCGTCGAGGAAGTTGAAGCGCATGAGCCACCAGCGGTAGTACACGAACTTCTTGATGTTCTCGTCCGGCACGTCGATGTAGGGGAGGTTCTCCGCCCACCAGGCGTTGTAGTCCTGGAGCTGGCGCCGCAGGGCCTGCTCCGGCGAGCGTCCCCTGTAGCCGTCGTACTCCGACCGCGAGGCGGGCAGCTCCTCGGTGACGAAGCCCATCTGCACCTTGGCGCGCACGGTCTTGCCCGGGTCGACCGTGACCGAGCCCTTCAGCGTGCCGTCCGACACCTTCAGCCCGTCACCGCTGAGCCTGGGGAAGATCGTGGTGAGCCGGTTCTTGGCGAACACCGCGCCCGTCAGCTCGCGGTCGCCGTCCGCCGTCCTGGTGTACGGGGAGGTCACCGTGATCGGAACGGATCTCGCCGCCGAGCCCGTGTTGGTGATCTCCAGCGTCGTCACGGCCACGTTCTCGTGGGTGATGAACTTCTTCACGCCGACCGCGAGCCCGTCCCCGGCGTACCGGCCGCTCCAGTGGCTGGGCATCTGCAGCCGCTTGGACACGTCCTCGCTCAGGCCGGTCCCGAAGGAGATCGTGTACGCGTCCCGGCTGTCGATGCTCTCCCAGTACGCGACGCTGCCGCCGAAGCCGAGCTTGGCCGGGTCGTGCTCCTTCATGAACAGCGCCCGGCCGCGCGACATCAGCCAGGGGCCCGCCGGGTCGTCACCCGGCCTGGCCAGCATGCGGTCGATCCAGTAGGAGTCGCCGCCCTTCTCCTTCTTGTAGATCTCCTCCATCATCTTGCGCGGGTGGTAACCGACGGGCTCGGCGGGCACCGGGTCCGCGCCGGTGAAGGCCGGCATGCCCAGCGTGTCCGGGGCCGCCGTCCCGGCCGTCCGCGCGGACGCGGCCGGCGGGGTGCCGGCGAGCAGGCCACCCGCCAGGGTCAGGGCGACCAGACAGGGCAGGGTTCTGCGCAAGGGGTCTCCTCCGGGGGGTGTCACTCGGCGAGAGGGGGCAGTCAATCGGCGACGGGAAGCCAGACGCGCATGGTGGCGGGGCCGCGGTTGCCCCACCGGTGATAGGGGACGAGCCGCAGCACGGTGTCCGCGCCGCCCGTCACCTGGTCCGGGCCGGGCCCGTACGGCCAGCCGTTGCCGCTGGGCGCGGCGCGCACGGCGGCGACCTCCAGCTCGACCGCCTCGCCGCCGGCCGGGCCGTCCTCCTCCGTGAGCGGGGTCCCCGTGGGGGCGACCCGTGCGGCCGGAACCTGGGCGGGCGGGACCTCCGCGGGCGTGGCCGGCGCGCGGACGGTCAGGTGCGCCAGCGGCGGCTCGTCGCCCACCGACTCCGCGCAGTACACGAGCGGCCCCCGCTCCACCGCCGCGCAGCCGCGCAGGGCGTCGATGCGCCGGTCCGGGTACGTCCAGCGCGGCGCCATGGGCAGCTCCAGCCGGATCTCGTCCCCGGCCTTCCACGGCCCCTCCGCCGCCGCGTACCCGGGCCCGACCGGACGGGCCGGACCGGAGCCGGCGGACAGCGTGGCGCCGCTCGCCCAGGAGGGCACCCGCAGCGACACGGTGCCGGCGCCGTCCTCCAGGACCCGCACGGTCACGCCGCCCGACCACGGGTAGCCGGTCTCCACGCGCAGCGCCAGGTCGCCGTGCCGGATCTCGGCGGGCGTGTGGTGGTGGATCCGCACCCCGGCGGAGTCGGCGGCGGCCACGTACGCGCCCAGGGAGGCGAGCGTGCGGGCGATGTTGTTCGGGCAGCACGACACGTCGAACCAGCGCGAGCGCAGGCTGCCCTCGGCCGCGTGGTTGACCCCCTCCGGCGGCTCGGCGGCCACCCGCACGTGCAGCGGGTTGGCGTAGAAGAACGAGCGGCCGTCCAGCGCCACCCCCGTGGCGAGCATGTTGTACATCGTCCGCTCGGTCACGTCGGCGTACCTGGCGTCGCCGGTGGCGAGCAGCAGCCGGTGCGCCAGCATGATCGAGGCGATGCTCGCGCAGGTCTCGTTGTAGGCGCGGTCCGGCGGCAGCTCGAAGTCCTCGCCGTACGACTCGTCGGCGTGCCGCGAGCCCATGCCGCCGGTCAGGTGGGTGCGCCGGGCGAGGGTCCGCTCCCACTGCGCCTCGACGGTCTTGAGCAGCTCCTCGTCGCCGGTCTCCACGGCCACGTCCACCACACCGGAGGCCAGGTAGAGGGCGCGCACGACGTGCCCGCGGAAGACCTTCGCCTGCCGTACCGGGACGTCGTCCTGGAAGTAGGCGCGGCCGAAGGGGATGTCGCCGAGCGCGGGCAGGCCGCGGCGTTCGACGAAGCGGCGGGCCATCTCCAGGTAGCGCTCGGCCCCGGTGGCCCGGTACAGCTCGACCAGCGCCATCTCGATCTCCGGGTGGCCGCAGGTCTCGGTGGTGTCCATGAAGCGCCGGCACACGTGGTCGGCCGCGCGGACGGCGATCTCGGTCAGCCGGTCCTCGCCGTGCATGCGCAGCCGGGCCACGCCCGCCTGGATGAGGTGGCCGTAGCAGTACAGCTCGTGGCCCCACTCGAAGTCGGTGTAGCGGTTGCCGCTCCACCGCGTGTTGAGGTAGCCGTCGCCCTCCTGCGCTCTGCCCACGGTCTCGGCCAGCTCCGGCAGCGCCGGGTGGTCGGCCCAGGCCATGCCCTCCAGCAGCTTGTAGATCTCCGAGTCGCTGAACTCCCGGCCCCTGCGCGGGCGCTGCCCGCGGAAGTTGCCGATCCAGCCTTCGCGCTCCATCCACTCCTGGCAGTGCGCGATGGTGACGTCCCGGTTGAGGGCCGCGCGGTCGCCCCAGAAGCCGGCGGCGAGCCGCACGGAGTCGAGGCCGAGCGGGGAGAGGACACCCGAGGAGGGCAGGACAGGGTTAGCCACGCAGAGCTCCCGACATGAATCCGCGCACGTAGTGGCGCTGCAGGACGATGAAGAGGATGAGACACGGGATCGCCATGACCATGACGCCGGCCTGGAGCATCCCGTAGTCGATCGCGCCGAACGTGCGCTGGGTCATGCTGACCACGGCCACGGGCAGCGTGAACGACGAGCCGTCGTTGAGCAGGATGAGCGGGGCGAAGAAGTCGTTCCAGGAGGCGAGGAAGGCGAACAGGCCGACCGTGACGAGCGCGGGCCGCACCGCGTGCAGCAGGATGCGGGAGAAGGCGCGGAAGGTGCCGCAGCCGTCGACCAGCGCCGCCTCCTCCAGCTCGCGCGGGATCGCCTCGAACGCGTTGCGCATCATGAACAGCGCGAACGGGAGCTGGAACATGACGAACACCAGCGACAGGCCCACCAACGAGTTCTGCAGGCCGATGTAACCGAGCAGCACGTACAGCGGGATGAGGATCGTCGCGTACGGCACCATGAGGATCGCCAGCGTGGCCAGGAACAGCAGGTTCTTGCCGGGGAAGTCGAAGCGGGCGAAGGCGTAGCCGCCGAGCGCCGACACCACGAGCGTGCCGGCGACGGTCATGGCCGACACGAGCACGCTGTTGGTGGCGTACGTGCCGAGCCCCTCGCCGAACCGGGCCATCTCCAGGTAGTTGGACGGGTCCTCCAGCGACGCCCAGCCGCTCCACACCAGCGGGAACAGGAACAGCACGGCCAGGGCCGACAGGGTGAGGTGGCGGGTCACCGCAGCCTCCGCATCATGAGAGTGTTCAGCCCGACCAGGCCCACCAGCAGCACGACCGACAGGGCGGCGGCGCCGCCGAGGTCGAAGCGGAAGAACGCGTCGCGGTAGACGACCATGACCATGGAGACGGTGCTGTTGTCGGGGCCGCCGTTGGTGAAGATGAAGAACTGGTCGAAGGCCAGCAGGGAGCCGGTGACGCTGAGGATCAGCATCAGGGCGAGCGTGGGCCGCAGCAGCGGCAGCGTGATCCTGGTGAAGATCTGCCAGCGGCCGGCGCCGTCGCTGCGCGCCGCCTCGTAGACCTCGACCGGGATCGCCTGGAGCCCGGTCAGCAGGATGAGCATGTTGAACCCGGCGAAGCGCCACAGCACCAGCGCGATCGTGGAGAACAGCGCCATGTTGGGCGTGCCGATCCACTTCACCGGCTCGTGGGTGATCCCCAGCGCCCGCAGGATCGGGTCGATGGGGCCGAAGTCGTTGTTGAGCATGCCGTAGAACAGCAGCGCGGCGGCGGCGAAGCCGACCGCGCCCGGCAGGAAGAACGCGGTGCGGAAGAAGCCGACGCCGGGCCGGCGCTCCTGCACGAGCAGGGCGAGGCCGAGCGCGACCGACGACAGCAGCACCGTGGTGATCGCCGTGTACTTCAGCGTGAAGAGCACCGCGTCGAGGAACAGCGGGTTGTCGGCGATCTTGGCGTAGTTGTCCGGGGCGTTGAAGCGGGCCGGGCCGAGCAGCGGCCAGCGGTTGAGCGACATCCACACCACGAGCACGAGGGGCACGATGAACAGCACCCCGACGATGACCGCGGTGGGCGCCGCGTACAGCCAGCCCTGGACCTTCTTGCCACGCCATCCGGCGGGCGGCGCGCCGTGCGCCGCCCGCCGTCCGGCACGCGTGAGCGTCAACGTCATTGCTGCAGCGACTTCGTGATCTCGGCGTTGAGCTGCGGGAGCTTCGAGGCGTCACCGAAGATCGCCTCGCGGGCGAGGCGCAGCCACGGCCCCTGTGGGTCGTTGTACGTCTGGCCGAAGCGCGGCGCGAACGGGGTCTGCCCCTTGGCCACCAGCGAGTTGATCAGCACGACACGCGGGTCCTCGGAGGAGTACTTGTTGCCGGCCAGGTCGGTGCGGGCGAGCACGTCCTTGTTCTTGGCCATGACCTCGACCTGCGCGTCGTCCGACATGGTCCAGGACAGGAAGTCCCAGGCCGCGTCGGCGTTCTTGGTGGTGGAGGAGATGCCGATCGAGTCGCCGCCGACGAAGGTGGACTCGCCGCCGTCGGGGCCGGCGATCGCGGTGACGCCGATCTTCATGTCCTTCGGCATGAGGCCGAGCGTGGTCGAGGGCATCGGCATGACGCCGATCTCGCCCTTGGGGAAGAAGCCGGTCCAGGTCGGGCCCTGCTCCTCCTTGGCCGTCGGGCCCACGGCCTTCTTGTCGTACAGCTCGCGCCAGATCGTGAAGACGTCGGTCATCGGCGGCCGGTCGTTGAGCGAGGTGGTGCCCTCGGGGTTCATGACCTGGCCGCCGGCCGCCCAGACCGAGGGCCAGAATGTGAAGACGTAGCAGCCGCCGCAGTTGCCGCCGAAGAACGTGCCGTGGACCTTGCCGTCCTTGCCGAGCTTGTCCTGGATGGTGGTCGCCTGCTGGGCGAACTCCTTGAGCGTCTTCGGGCCCTTCTCCGGGTCGAGCCCGGCCTTCTCGTACAGGTCCTTGTTCCAGAACCAGACCGACAGGTCGAGGGTGTGCGGCAGCGTGTACTGCCGGCCGTCCATCGTGCCCAGCTTCATGTGCGAGGGCGCGAGCTTGTCCTTGTACGGCAGGGCGGCGATCCGGTCCGTGATGTCGAGGAACAGGCCCTGCGAGGTGTAGTTGGGGACGAAGATGACGTCGGCGGCGAACACGTCGGGAAGCTGCTTGGCCCCGGCGGCGGCCGCGATGCGGGGCTGGTAGTTGTCCGTCGGGATGACGGTCAGTTTGACCTGGTTCTTGTGGCTGCTGTTGTAGGCCTTCACCAGCCGCTCGCTCTGAGCCTGGGTGGCGGCGCGCGTCCACATCGTGATGGTGGCCGGGCCGTCGGCGGGCTCGGCCGACGAACCGGTTCCGCCACCGCCGCTGCCGCAAGCCGCTGCTGTGAGCGCTAACAGTCCGAGGATGGCGATGCCGGCCAGCCGTCGTCTCATGGTCGTCTCCTTCGGGACCCCCGAGAACTAAAAGGTTTTCGGAAACGTAGAAGAAACATCGAGGCCTGTCAATGGGTGTTAGGGTGCGTGCTAGTTGTCAGGTGAGCGAAAAGGGTTTCGAAACATGGCGGGTAGGCGCGTGACCATCAACGACGTGGCCTCCCTGGCGGGGGTGTCGATCGCCACGGCCTCCAAGGCGCTCAACGGCCGGCAGGACGTGCGGGCCTCGACCCGCGAGCGGGTGCTCGCCGCCGCCGCGGAGCTGTCGTTCCAGCCGAACGCCCTCGCGCGGGGGCTGCTGTCGGGGCAGACGCGCACGGTCGGGCTGCTCACCTCCGACAGCGTGGGCCGGTTCGGCATCCCGGTGCTGCTGGGGGCCGAGGACGCGTTCGGCGCGGGGGAGATGGCGGTGATGCTGTGCGACGCGCGCGGCGACGCCATCCGGGAGCAGCACCACCTGCGCGCGCTGCTGTCGCGCCGGGTGGACGGGATCATCGTGGTCGGCGAGAGCACCAACCCGCGGCCCTCGGTCAGCAAGGACCTGCCGGTCCCCGTCGTGTACGCCTACGGGCCCTCCGACGACCCGGAGGACGTGTCGTTCGTGCCCGACGACGTCGGCGGCGCGGCGATGGCGGTGGAGCACCTGCTGGCCCTCGGCCGGCGCCGGATCGCGCACATCACCGGCCCCCGGCACTACAAGGCGGCCCGCGACCGCGCCGAGGGGCTGCGGATCGCGCTGGAGGCGGCCGGCTGCGAGCAGGTGGGGGAGACGCTCTGGGGCTCGTGGTCGCAGCGCTGGGGACGGCACGCCGCCGAGATGCTGCTCATGGCCGAGCCCGAGGTGGACGCGGTGTTCTGCGGCAGCGACCAGGTGGCGGCCGGCTTCGTGGAGGCGGCCCGCGAGCGGGGCCGCTCCGTGCCCGGCGACATCGCGGTCATCGGCTACGACAACTGGGAGGTGCTGTCCACCGAGACGCGCCCCGCCCTCACGACCGTGGACATGAACCTGGAGCTGCTCGGCCGCACCGCCGCCCAGCACCTGTTCGCCGCCATCGACGGCCGGGCGACACCTGGCGTCCACCGCATGCGCTGCCATCTGGTGATTCGCGACTCGACCGCCGCCGCGTGAGGAATCCCCGCGACGGCGGGGGAGAGCGCTTTCCCGCACGATCACAAGCGCGCGTGTGACATTTCCGTAATCCCGGGAGCTCTTGACGGGACCCATTGTTAACGTTCACAGTCTTCCCAGGCCCAGCGTGAAAGGGCCGGGAAGGAGCACTTCGTGGGATCGTCACAAACCCGGCGCATGCCGGTCATGGCGGACGTCGCCCGTGAGGCGGGCGTGTCTCACCAGACGGTCTCTCGCGTGCTCAACGAGCACCCTAACGTGCGCAGCGAGACCCGTACCCGGGTTCTGGAGGCGATCGACAAGCTCGGCTACCGCCGCAACCTCGTCGCCCGCGCCCTGGTGACCAAGCACTCCCGGACACTGGGCGTGGTCAGCTTCGACACCACCCTGTACGGTCCCGCCAGCACGGTGTACGGCATCGAGCAGGCGGCCCGCGCCGCGGGCTACTTCGTCAGCATCGTCAGCCTCAAGTCCATCGACCGCGACGGCGTCCGCGACGCCCTCGACTACCTGGCCGACCAGGGCGTCGACGGGATCGTGGTCGTCGCGCCGCAGCGCTCGGCGGCCCAGACCCTGGCCGACCTCGCGCCCGGCGTGCCCACCGTGGCGGTCGAGGGCGGCGAGGCCGGCGACGTGTCGGTGGTCTGCGTGGACCAGGTCGAGGGGGGCCGGCTCGCCACCGAGCACCTGCTCTCGCTGGGCCACGAGACCGTGTGGCACGTGCGGGGCCCGTCCGACTGGCTGGAGGCCGAGGGCCGCGTGGCCGGGTGGCGCGCCGCGCTCGCCCAGGCCGGGCTCGGGGCCCCCGAGCCGCTGGCCGGCGACTGGAGCCCGCGCTCGGGCTACGAGGCGGGCCGCAGCCTGGCGTCCATGGCGGGCGTCAGCGCGGTCTTCGTGGCCAACGACCAGATGGCCCTGGGCGTGCTCAGGGCGTTCTCGGAGCAGGGGGTGAAGGTGCCCGATCAGGTGAGCGTCGTCGGTTTCGACGACATCCCCGAGTCGGAGTTCTTCTCGCCTCCCCTCACCACCATCAGGCAGGACTTCGACGCGGTCGGCAGGAACAGCATCGAGGTGCTCCTCCGGCAGATCGAGGGCGAGGGGTCGCACGCGTGCGAGCGCCTCGTCGTCCCGCCTTCCTTCGTGGCCCGGGCCAGCACGGCGCGGGTCTGACCAGACACCTACCACCCACCGTACGACTTCACACTGTTCGGCTATATCGGGGACATCGGGGACACGGAAGCGCGGCGCTCGCGTCAGGTCACTGATGTTAGCGCTCACATAAGAAAGAAGGATTCCACGTGTTGAAGAGGATCTCGATGCTCGTCGTCGCGGGCCTCGCGGCCGCGACGCTGTCCGCATGCGGCAGCAGCGGGGGCGGCAGCGGCTCGGGCGGCGGCGGCGACGACGCGATCACCATGGGCTTCTCGCAGGTCGGCGCCGAGAGCGGCTGGCGGACGGCGAACACCAAGTCCGTGCAGGAGTCGGCCAAGACCGCCGGCATCACCCTGAAGTTCTCCGACGCCCAGCAGAAGCAGGAGAACCAGATCAAGGCGATCCGCTCCTACATCCAGCAGAAGGTGGACGTCATCGCCTTCTCGCCGGTGGTCGAGTCGGGCTGGGACACCGTGCTCAAGGAGGCGAAGAACGCCAAGATCCCGGTCATCCTCACCGACCGGGCCGTCGACTCCAAGGACACCAGCCTCTACAAGACCTTCCTCGGCTCCGACTTCGTCGAGGAGGGCCGCAAGGCCGGCAAGTGGCTGGTCGAGCAGTACAAGGACGCCAAGGACCCGGTCAACATCGTCGAGCTCCAGGGCACGACCGGCTCCGCCCCGGCCAACGACCGCAAGGCCGGCTTCCAGGAGATCATCGGGGCCGATCCCAAGTTCAAGGTCATCGCCTCGCAGACCGGCGACTTCACCCGCGCCAAGGGCAAGGAGGTCATGGAGGCGTTCCTCAAGGCCAACCCCGACATCGACGTCCTGTACGCCCACAACGACGACATGGGCCTCGGCGCCATCGAGGCCATCGAGGGTGCCGGCAAGGTGCCCGGCAAGGACATCAAGATCATCACCGTGGACGCCGTCCACGACGGTATGCAGGCCCTCGCCGACGGGAAGATCAACTACATCGTCGAGTGCTCCCCGCTGCTCGGCCCGCAGCTCATGGACCTCGCCAAGAAGGTCGTCAAGGGCGAGAGCGTGCCGCCCCGCGTGGTGACCGAGGAGACCACGTTCACCCAGGAGCAGGCCAAGACCGCGCTGCCCGACCGCAAGTACTGACCGGTGATCGGGCCGGCCGCCCCGGCCGGCCCGATCGCGCAGATCACGCGAACAGGAGGGGGCGCCGCCTTGGACGTACCCGCTCCGGTCCTGCGGATGAGCGGGATCGGCAAGCAGTTCCCTGGAGTGAGGGCACTGGACGGCGTGGACCTCCGGCTGCTGCCGGGCGAGGTCCACGCGCTCATGGGCGAGAACGGCGCCGGCAAGTCCACGCTGATCAAGGTCCTGACCGGGGTCCACCCGGCCGACTCGGGCACGATCGAGCTGGACGGCCGGACCGTGTCCTTCACCGGGCCGCTGGAGGCCCAGCAGGCGGGCATCAGCACCGTCTACCAGGAGGTCAACCTCTGCGCCAACCTGTCGGTGGCGGAGAACATCTTCATCGGCCGCGAGCCGCGCCGCCGCGGCCGCATCGACTGGAAGCGGATGCGGGCCCGCGCCGCCGAGCTGCTGCGCCGGCTGGAGCTCGACGTCGACGTCACGGCCCCGCTGTCGTCGTACTCGCTGGCCCTGCAGCAGATGGTGGCCATCGCCCGCGCCATCGACGTCGAGGCCCGGGTGCTCATCCTCGACGAGCCCACCTCCAGCCTCGACGCGGGCGAGGTGCGCCAGCTCTTCCGGGTGATGCGGCGGCTCAAGGAGGACGGCATCGCCATCCTCTTCGTCTCCCACTTCCTCGACCAGATCTACGAGATCTCCGACCGGATGACCGTCCTGCGCAACGGGCGGCTCGTCGGCGAGTACCTCACCCGCGAGCTGAGCCAGGTCGCGCTCGTCTCCAAGATGATCGGCCAGGAGCTGGCCGAGCTGGAGCGCCTGCACGGCGAGGCCAGGACCTTCGACCGGCCGCTGGTCGAGGCCCGCGAGCTGGGCCGGACCGGCGCCATCGAACCGTTCTCGCTCACCATCCACGAGGGCGAGGTCGTGGGACTGGCCGGGCTGCTCGGCTCCGGCCGCACCGAGGTCGCCCGGCTGCTGTTCGGCGCCGACCACGCGACGAGCGGCGAGGTGGCGATCGGCGGCGCGCCCGCGGCGCTGCGCACCCCGCGCGCGGCGATGGGGCACCGCATCGCGTTCTGCTCCGAGAACCGCAAGCAGGACGGGCTCATCCCCGACCTCACCGTGCGCGAGAACATCGTCCTCGCCCTCCAGGCCACCCGCGGCTGGACCCGGCCCGTGCCGCGCGACCAGCAGGACGAGCTGGTCGGCCGCTACGTCAAGGCGCTCAAGATCAGCCCGCCCAACCCCGACCACCTGGTGCGCAACCTCAGCGGCGGCAACCAGCAGAAGGTGCTGCTGGCCCGCTGGCTCATCCTGGAGCCGCGGCTGCTCATCCTCGACGAGCCGACGCGCGGCATCGACGTCGGTGCCAAGGCCGAGATCCAGCGGCTCGTCGCCGAGCTGTCCGACGGCGGCATGGCCGTGCTGTTCATCTCCGCCGAGCTGGAGGAGGTGCTGCGGCTCAGCCACCGGGTCGGCGTGCTGCGCGACCGCAGGCTGGTGGCCGACCTGCCCAACGACGACACCCTCACCACGGACACGCTCATGGAGACCATCGCGAGCGGGGGCCGGGCATGAAGCGACTCCTCTGGCCGCTGCTCGTGCTGGCCGCGCTGCTGGCCGTCAACCTGTTCTTCACCCCCTCCTTCTTCTCCATCGAGATGAAGGAGGGGCACCTGTACGGCAGCCTCATCGACATCCTGCGCTTCGGCGCCCCGCTCATCCTCGTCTCGCTCGGCATGACCCTGGTCATCGCCACCGGGGGCATCGACCTGTCGGTCGGCTCGGTGGTGGCGATCTCGGGGGCGCTGGCGTGCTTGCGGATCAGTGAGGACGGGGGCGTCTTCTCCGCCGTGGTGCTGGCGCTCGGCCTGTGCGTGCTGCTCGGCGTGTGGAACGGGTTCCTCGTCGCCGGGGTCGGCATCCAGCCGATCATCGCCACGCTCATCCTCATGGTCGCGGGGCGCGGGCTGGCCCAGCTGATCACCGACGGGCAGATCATCACGGTCAACAGTCCGTCGTTCAAGCTCATCGGCGGCGGCTACCTGCTGACCGTGCCGTTCGGCATCCTGCTCGTGCTCGTCGTGCTGGGCGTCACCGCGTTCCTCACCCGTCGGCTCGCGCTCGGTGTGCTCATCGAGTCGGTCGGCGGCAACGCCGAGGCCAGCCGGCTCGCGGGCATCCGGTCACGCGGGATCGTCATCACGGTGTACGCCTTCGCCGCGCTCTGCGCGGGCGTCGCCGGGCTCATGATCAGCTCGAACGTGTCCAGCGCCGACGGCAACAACGCCGGCCTGTGGATCGAGCTGGACGCCATCCTCGCGGTCGTCATCGGCGGCACCTCGCTGTCGGGCGGCCGGTTCTCGCTGGGCGGCACCGTGCTGGGGGCGCTCATCATCCAGACGCTGACGACGACGATCTACTCGGTGGGCGTGCCACCGGAGACGACGCTGCTGTTCAAGGCGCTCGTGGTGGCGGCGGTCTGCCTCATCCAGTCGCCGAAGTTCCGGGACAAGGTGTTCCGCCGGGCCGGGCCGTCTGCGCCGCCCCGCCCGGCGGCCGAGGAGAAGGTGCGGGTGACGGCATGACGACGGCCATCCTCGACCGGCTGGGCGCGCGCGGCCGGTCCGTGCCCGCCAAGTACGTGCCGGTGCTCGTGACCGGCGGGCTGTTCCTGGCGATGTTCGTCGCGGGCGGCATCCGCTACGAGGGGTTCGCCACCGGGCAGGTGATCCTCAACGTCTTCGTCGACAACGCCTTCCTGCTGGTGGTCGCGGTCGGCATGACGTTCGTGATCCTGACCGGCGGCATCGACCTGTCGGTGGGCTCGGTGGTGGCGCTGTCCACGATGATCTCGGCCAGCCTCATGGCCGGGCCGGGCTGGCCGCCGTACCTGGTGGTGCCGCTCGTGCTGCTCATCGGGTCGGCGCTCGGGCTGGTGATGGGCTACATCGTGCACGCCTTCGACATCCAGCCGTTCATCGTCACGCTGGCCGGCATGTTCCTGGCGCGGGGCCTGTGCTACACGATCGGCACCGAGTCGATCCCCATCGAGGACCCGACGTTCACGGCGTTCGCGCAGACCAGGATCGACCTGTTCGCCGACCTGTGGATCTCGCCGAGCGTGGTGATCGCCGCCGTGGTGGTGCTGGTGGCGGCGTACGTGCTGCACTACACCCGGCTCGGCCGCACCGTCTACGCGACGGGCGGCAGCGAGCAGTCGGCCCTGCTCATGGGGCTGTCGGTGGGGCGGACCAAGGTGGCGGTCTACACGATCAGCGGCTTCTGCTCGGCGCTCGGCGGGGTGCTGCTGTCGTTCTACATGCTGTCGGGGTACGGCCTGCACGCCGTCGGCATGGAGCTCGACGCCATCGCGGCCGTCGTCATCGGCGGCACCCTGCTGACCGGAGGCTCCGGTTTCCTGTTCGGCACGGTGCTCGGGGTGCTGGTGCTCGGCCTCATCCAGACCGTGCTGAGCTTCGAGGGCACGCTGAGCTCCTGGTGGACGAAGATCTTCATCGGGTTGCTGCTGTTCGTGTTCATCCTGTTGCAACGTCTATTCTCGGCGCGGCGCCGTACCTGACCGTTCGTGCGGCGCGTGCCGTACCCGACATGGGGAGTGTGTGTGAGCGTTAACAGTGACAGCTACGTGATCGGCGTCGACTTCGGCACGCTGTCGGGACGCGCCGTGGTGGTGCGCGTCGCGGACGGCGCCGAGCTCGGCACGGCCGTCCACGAGTACGCCCATCGCGTGATCGAGGACCGCCTGCCGGACGGCGACGTGCGTCTCGGGCCCGACTGGGCCCTGCAGTCGCCGCACGACTGGCTGGACGTGCTGAAGACCGCGGTGCCCGAGGCCGTGGCCGCGGCGGGCATCGACCCCGCCCAGGTCATCGGCATCGGCACCGATTTCACGGCCTGCACCGTGCTGCCGGCGACCGCCGACGGCGCCCCGCTGTGCTACACCACTCCCGAGCGCCCCCACGCCTGGCCCAAGCTGTGGAAGCACCACGCAGCCCAGTCCCACGCCGACCGCATCAACGCCCTGGCCGCCGAGCGCGGCGAGACGTGGCTGCCCCGGTACGGCGGCAAGATCTCCTCCGAGTGGGAGTTCGCCAAGGGCCTGCAGGTCCTGGAGGAGGACCCGGAGGTGTACGAGCGGGCCGAGCGCTGGATCGAGGCCGCCGACTGGATCGTCTGGCAGCTCACCGGCGTCGAGACCCGCAACGTCTGCACCGCCGGCTACAAGGGCATCTACCAGGACGGCGCCTACCCGTCCGAGGAGTTCCTGGCCGCGCTCAACCCCGGCTTCGCTGGCTTCACCGCCAAGCTCGGCCACGACATCTCGCCCCTCGGCGGGCTGGCCGGCCGGCTGACCGCCGAGGCCGCCGCCTGGACCAAGCTGCCCGAGGGCATCGCCGTCTCCGTCGGCAACGTGGACGCCCACGTCACCTCCGCCGCGGCCGACGCCGTCCGGCCCGGCCAGATGGTCGCCATCATGGGCACCTCCACCTGCCACGTCATGCCCTCCGACCAGCTCGCCGAGGTGCCCGGCATGTGCGGCGTGGTCCAGGACGGCATCGTGCCGGGCCTCTGGGGCTACGAGGCCGGCCAGTCGGGCGTCGGCGACATCTTCGCCTGGTACATCGACAACTCCGTGCCCGCCTCCTACGCGCGCGCCGCCGAGGAGCGCGGCCAGACGGTCCACGAGTACCTGACCGAGCTGGCCGCCGCCCAGGAGGTCGGCGGCCACGGCCTGGTCGCGCTCGACTGGCACAACGGCAACCGCTCGGTGCTGGTCGACCACAACCTGTCCGGCGTGATCGTCGGCCAGACGCTCAGCACCCGGCCCGAGGACGTCTACCGGGCGCTCATCGAGGCCACCGCGTTCGGCGCCCGCGTGATCGTCGAGACGTTCGAGGCGTCCGGCGTCCCCGTCGAGGAGTTCGTGGCGGCGGGCGGCCTGCTGAAGAACCGCTTCCTCATGCAGGTCTACGCCGACGTGCTGCGCCGCCCGATCTCGGTGATCGGCTCGGACCAGGGCCCGGCGCTCGGCTCCGCCATCCACGCGGCCGTCGCCGCCGGCGCGTACGCCGACATCGAACAGGCCGCGGCCGCCATGGGCACGCGACGCGAGAACGTCTACCTGCCCGACCAGGGCCGGGCCGACGCCTACGACCGGCTCTACGCCGAGTACCGCACACTGCACGACTACTTCGGGGACGGACGCATGCTGCACACCCTGCGGAAGATCAGGAACGAGGCCGGCGCATGATCCAGCGCATGAGGAGGACGGTCAGCGATCTGCACGCCGAGCTCGTACGGAACAACCTCGTCGCGTGGACCGCCGGAAACGTTTCCGGCCGGATCCCGGGCGAGGACCTGTTCGTCATCAAGCCGTCGGGCGTGAGCTACGACGAGCTGGGCCCGGAGAACATGGTCCTGTGCGACCTCGACGGCAACCTCGTGGAGGGCGACCACTCCCCGTCCAGCGACACCGCCGCGCACGCCTACGTCTACCGCAACATGCCCGAGGTCGGCGGCGTCGTCCACACCCACTCCACCTACGCCACCGCCTGGGCCGCCCGCGGCGAGGCCGTCCCGTGCGTGCTCACCGCCATGGCCGACGAGTTCGGCGGCGAGATCCCGGTCGGGCCGTTCGCGCTGATCGGCGACGACTCCATCGGCCAGGGCATCGTCGAGACCCTCAAGGGCCACCGCTCGCCTGCCGTGCTCATGCGCAACCACGGCGTCTTCACCATCGGCAAGGACGCCAAGGCCGCGGTGAAGGCCGCCGTCATGTGCGAGGACGTGGCCCGCACGGTGCACGTCGCCCGCCAGCTCGGCGAGCCGCTGACCATCGCGCAGGACGACATCGACCGCCTGTACGACCGCTACCAGAACGTCTATGGACAGAGGAGCCCGCGTTGACCATCTGGTTTCTGACCGGCAGCCAGGGACTGTACGGCGAGGACACGCTGCGCCAGGTCGCCGAGCAGTCCCGGCGCATCGCCGAGGCCCTGCCGGTGCCCGTGGAGTGGAAGCCCGTGCTCACCGACGCGGCGGCGATCCGCCGCGTGATGCTGGAGGCGAGCGCCGACGACTCCTGCGCCGGGGTGATCACGTGGATGCACACGTTCTCGCCGGCCAAGATGTGGATCGCCGGACTCGACGCGCTGCGCAAGCCGCTGCTCCACCTGCACACGCAGGCCAACGTGGAGCTGCCGTGGAGCTCCATCGACATGGACTTCATGAACCTCAACCAGGCCGCCCACGGCGACCGCGAGTTCGGCCACATCCAGACGCGCCTCGGCGTCCCCCGCAAGACCGTCGCCGGGCACGTCAGCGACCCGCGCGTGGGTGAGCGCATCCAGGCGTGGGCGCGGGCCGCCGCCGGCCTGGCCGAGCTGCGCACCCTCAAGCTGGCCCGCTTCGGCGACAACATGCGCGACGTGGCCGTCACCGAGGGCGACAAGGTCGAGGCGCAGCTGCGCTTCGGCGTCTCCGTCAACACCTACGGCGTCAACGACCTCGTCGAGGCCGTGGACGCGGCCTCCGACGCCGACGTGAACGCGCTGGTCAAGGAGTACGGGGAGCTCTACCACGTGACGCCCGAGCTGCTCGGCGAGCGGCGCGAGTCGCTGCGCTACGCCGCCCGGATCGAGCTGGGCCTGCGCCGCTTCCTGGAGGACGGCGGCTTCAAGGCGTTCACCACGAACTTCGAGGACCTCGGCGGCCTGCGCCAGCTTCCCGGCCTGGCCGTGCAGCGGCTCATGGCCGAGGGCTACGGCTTCGGCGGCGAGGGCGACTGGAAGACCTCGGTGCTGCTGCGCACGCTCAAGGCCATGACGCCCGAGGGCGGCACCTCCTTCATGGAGGACTACACCTACGACCTCACGCCCGGCCGGGAGCTGATCCTCGGCGCGCACATGCTGGAGGTCTGCCCGTCGATCGCCGCCGACACGCCGTCGTGCGAGATCCACCCGCTCGGCATCGGCGGCCGGGAGGACCCGGTCCGGCTGGTGTTCGACGCGGCACCCGGCCCGGGCGTCGTCGTGGGCCTGGCCGACATGGGCGACCGGTTCCGGCTCGTGGCCAACGAGATCGACATCGTCCCGCCGGCCGAGCCGCTTCCCGCCCTGCCCGTGGCCCGCGCCGTCTGGCGGCCCCGGCCCGACTTCCGCACCAGCACCGAGTCGTGGCTGACGGCCGGCGCCCCGCACCACACCGTGCTGTCCACGGCCGTCGGCACCGAGGAGCTGACCGACCTGGCCGACATGCTGGGCGTGGAGCTGCTCGTCATCGACGCCGACACGACGAGCCGGCAGTTCGCGAAGGAGCTGCGCTGGAACCAGGCGTACTACCGTCTGGCGCAGGGCTTCTAGTGACGGCTGAGGCCACGGCGGCCGGCCCGGCCGGCTCGGCCTCCCGGCCGACGAACTGGGCGGGCAATGTCGTCTTCCGCGCGTCGGAGGTGCGGCGGCCGTCCTCGCTGGAGGAGCTGCGGCGGCTGGTGGCCGGCAGCGCCCGGGTGCGGGCGCTCGGCACCGGCCACTCGTTCAACGACGTCGCCGACTCGCCGGGCGACCTGGTCGCTCTCGACCGCATGCCGTACGTCGTGGAGATCGACGGCGGGACGGTCGGCGGTCCGGGGACCGGCGGCCACGAGATCGGCGGCGGGACGGCGCGGGTGCGGGTCGGCGCGGGCGTGACCTACGCGCGCCTCGCGGCCGACCTGCACGCGCGCGGATTGGCGCTGGCCACCATGGCCTCGCTGCCGCACATCTCGGTGGCGGGATCGGTGGCGACCGGCACGCACGGCTCCGGCGACGGCAACCGCAGCCTCTCGGCCGCGGTCCGCGGGCTGGAACTGGTCACGGCCGACGGCTCGCTCGTCTCGCTGGAGCGCGGCGACGACGACTTCCCGGGCGCGGTCGTCGCGCTCGGGGCGCTCGGCGTCGTCACGGCGCTCACGCTCGACGTGGTGCCCGCCTTCGAGCTGCGCCAGTACGTCCGCGAGGACCTGCCCCGCGACGCCCCTTTCGGCGAGGTCATGGCCGGCGGCTACAGCGTCAGCCAGTTCACCGACTGGAGCTCCACCCGGGTGTGGCTCAAGCGGCTCACCGAGCTGCCGGACGGCGACTGGCACGGCACCAGGGCGGCGGACGGCCCCCGCCATCCGGTGCCGGGCATGCCCGCCGGCAGCTGCACCGCCCAGCTCGGCGCGCCGGGGCCGTGGCACGAGCGGCTGCCGCACTTCCGGGCCGACGCGCCGCCGAGCGGCGCCGGCGACGAGCTCCAGTCGGAGTTCGCGATGCCGCGGGAGCGGGCGGCCGAGGCGCTGGCCGCGCTGTACGCCGTGGGTGAGGCGATCCGGCCCGCGCTGCAGATCTCGGAGGTGCGCACGGTCGCGGGCGACGACCTGTGGCTGAGCCCCTTCCACGGCCGCGACAGCGTCGCCGTCCACTTCACCTGGGTCAAGGACTGGGACGCGGTGCTCCCGGCCCTGCGGCTGGTGGAGGAGACGCTGGCGCCCTTCGACCCCCGGCCGCACTGGGGAAAGCTGTTCATCCGCCGGCCGGAGCCGTCGGAGCGCTTCGGGGCGCTGGTGCGCAGGTACGACCCGGAGGGGAAGTTCGGCAACGACTTCGTCCGGAGCGTCATAGGAGATTGACTCCTCTCGCCGGTCGTACATGAGCCGTACCTGACGGGAACTGACAGGTACGACCGGCATCCTGGTCGCATGACCGCTCACGGAACCTTCGACCTCGACAGCGTGACCCCCCAGCCGCCCTTCTCCGAGCACGACGGCGTCTCGCTCGGCCAGATCACGCTGACCAAGACCTTCCACGGTGACCTCGACGCCACCTCCGTGGTCACCATGCTGGCCACGACGACCGGGATCGAGGACTCCCGCTCGTACGTGGCGGTCGAGCGGATCGAGGGCACGCTCGACGGGCGCGAGGGCAGCTTCGTCGTCCAGCACGTCGCCACCAGCGACCGGGGCGAGACATCGCTGCGCGTCACCGTCGCCCCCGACTCCGGTACGGGTGAGCTGCGCGGCATCCGCGGCGAGCTGGAGATCCGCGTCGCGCCGGACGGCTCCCACTCCTACACCTTCGACTACCGCCTCTGACGTCCCGGCCCCGCTCCGACCGCCTTATGACGACCCGCCTTATGACGACGTGACCGCCGGTGTGGCCCGCGTCGTGAAGGCGCGGCGGTAGGCCGACGGGGACGTCCGCATCGTGCGCGAGAAGTGCTGGCGGAACGTCACCGGGCTGTCGAACCCCACCGCGGCCCCGATCTCCTCGACGGGCGCGGCCGTGCCCTCCAGCATGGGCAGGCTGGCCGCCACCCGCTGCGAGATCACCCATCTGAGCGGGGTCGTGCCGGTGCGCCGGCGGAAGTGCCGCAGGAACGAGCGTTCCGACATGTGGGCCACCCGCGCCAGGTCGGCCACGCTGATCGGCCGCGCCAGGTCGGCCAGGGCCCACTCCATCGCCCGGGTCACCGCGTCGTCGTCCTCGACCGGCCGTACGGGGGCCTCGATGAACTGGGCCTGCCCGCCCTCCCGGTGCGGCGCGATGACGAGGCGGCGCGCCACCGCGTTGGCGATGCCGGGGCCGTGGTCGGCGCGGACGAGATGGAGCAGCAGGTCGAGCCCCGCCGCGCTGCCCGCGCTGGTCAGCACGTCGCCGCCGTCCACGTACAGGACCGAGGCGTTGACCCGCACCGTGGGGAAGCGGCGCTGGAGCAGGTCGGTGTACTTCCAGTGGGTGGTCGCCTCCCGCCCGTCGAGCAGGCCCGCCGCCGCCAGCGCGAACGCGCCCGAGCAGATCGACACCAGCCGCGCCCCGCGGTCGTGGGCCTGCCGCAGCGCCGCGACCAGCTCCGCGGACTCCGGCCCGCGCACGTCGGGCACGCCGGGGACGATCACCGTGTCGGCCTCGGCCAGCACGTCGAGCCCGTGGGCCGCCTGGAGGGTGAACCCGCCCATCGCGCGCAGCGGCCGCGTCGTCTCGGCGCAGACCCGCAGGTCGTACCAGTTCACTCCGAGCTCCGGCCGCGGCAGTCCGAAGATCTCCACGACGCAGCCGAGCTCGAACGGCCCCATCCCGTCGAACGCGAGCACCGCGACGGTCGGCAATGGAGGCGTCAGCGAGACCGGGATCGGCATGGGCGCATGTTAGCCCGCCTCCCAAAGCGGGAGAAACAGGACATGCACATATCGGGGGTACACACCGTTCTGCCTGATCACCGCTACGACCAGGCGGAGATCATCGAGGCGTTCTCCCGGTTGACCGAGGCCGACCGGGATCTCCTGGAACACTTCCGCGCCGTCACCGGCGTCCAGGGCCGCAACCTCGCGCTCGCGCTGGAGGACTACGGCAAGCTCGACTCCTTCACCCGCGCCAACGAGGTGTACAACGAGATCGCGCTCGACCTCGCCGAGCGGGCCGTCCTCGGCGCGCTGGCCAAGGCGGGAGTGCCGCCGGAGAAGGTGGACCACCTGATGTTCTGCTCCAGCACGGGCCTCGCGACCCCGTCGCTGGACGCCCGGCTGGCCCAGCGCGCGGGACTGCGCGACGACGTCAGACGGGTGCCGGTGTTCGGGCTCGGCTGCGCGGCCGGCGCGGCGGGCCTGGCCCGGCTCAACGACTACCTGCGCGGCTGGCCCGCCCACGTCGCGCTGCTGGTCTGCGCGGAGCTGTGCTCGCTCACGATCCAGCGCGACGACACCTCCGTCGCCAACGCCCTGGCCGGGGCGCTGTTCGGGGACGGCGCGGCGGCGGTCGTGGCCACCGGGCGCGGGCCGGGGCCGGAGGTGGTGGCCACGCGCAGCAAGCTGTACCCCGGCACGGGGCATCTCATGGGCTGGGAGATCGGCCGGCACGGGTTCCGCGTCGTGCTGGACGCCGGGCTCATCGGCTTCGTCGAGCAGGTGGTCGGCGGCGACGTCAAGACGTTCCTCGCCGACTACGGCCTGACCCCTGACCAGGTCGGCACCTGGATCTGCCATCCCGGCGGCCCCAAGGTCATCGAGACGATCGCGGGCGCGCTGGGGCTGCCCGCGTCGGTGTTCGCGGTGACCCTGGAGTCCATGCGGGAGCACGGCAACCTGTCGTCGGTGTCGGTGCTGCACGTCCTGCAGCGCACGCGGGGCCGTCCCGGGCAGCCGGGGCTGCTGCTCGCGCTCGGGCCGGGCTTCTCGGCGGAACTGCTTCTGCTCCACTGGTGAAAGCGCCCTGGCATGCTGGGGGTCATGAACGAGACCCTGCCGCTGATGGAGCGCGCCGCCGGCCGTACGGCCGACCTGGTGGAGAGCATCGGTGAGGACGAGCTCGCGCTGCCGACGCCCTGCGCCGACTACGACGTCCGCGGGCTGATCGCCCACCTGGAGTGGGGGGCGTCGCTGTTCGAGTCCCTGGCCTCAGGCGGCGGGATGATCCCCCAGTCGGAGTACACCGGCGACTTCCGCGACCGGGCCGAGCGGATGCTGGCCGCCTGGCGCCGGCCGGAGGCGTGGGAGGGCGTCAGCCCCGGCATGGGCCTGCCGATGAGCACGCTCGCCGCGATGAGCCTGTGCGACCTCGACGTCCACGGCTGGGACCTGTCCGTGGCGACCGGCCGGCCGTACGAGGTGGACGAGGAGGAGGCGGAGCGGCTGCTCGCCTTCGCCGGCCAGATGGCGCCGACGGGACGGAAGATGGGGGCGTTCGGGGAGCCGGTGGAGGTGCCCGCCGAGGCGTCCGCGCTGCACCGCGCCCTGGGCGAGCTCGGCCGCGACCCCTCGTGGAAGCCGTGACGACCTCTGGGATGTGAGGGGCCGGAGTGACTGGGCCGATCACGCCCCGGTCGCGGTTCGCGCTCGCTTGGATCACTCACCCGGCCACGCGGCGGCGGGAAGCCGTCGATACGCGTGGAGGTGGTAAGCAGTGAAATTTCGTCCTTTGGCGGCAGGTGTTGGACTTGTCGCGTTGCTCGCTCTCGCGGCCTGCGGGGGCGGGCCCGAGGGATCCACCAGCGACTCCGCCGAGCGTGCCCCCGAGCGGACACAGGCCGGCCAGCCGGCCCCCGCCCAACCCAGAGCCACCCGCCGCCCGCAGGCGCCCGAAGCCGAGGGGGAGACGAGGACCGACGCCGAGCAGGACACCGGCCGCGACTCCGCCGAGGCGCAGATCTCGACGTTCGCCCTGGACGTCGACACCGCCTCGTACTCCTACGCCCGCCGCGCCCTCGGTGAGGGACGCTGGCCCGAGCCCGCCCGGATCCGGCCCGAGGAGTTCGTCAACTCCTTCGGACAGGACTACGCCGAGCCCGCCGGGGACGGCTTCACCGTCCACATCGACGGAGCCCGCATGTCCGGCTCCGACGCGGCCGTCGTCCGTGTGGGCCTGCGCACGCGCGGCTCCGACGCCGCCGCGCGCCGCCCCGCCGACCTCACCTTCGTCGTGGACGTCTCCGGGTCGATGGCCGAGCCCGCCCGGCTCGACCTGGTCAAGGCGTCCCTGCACACGCTGATCGACCAGCTCGCGCCGGGCGACCGGGTGTCGGTCGTCGCGTTCAGCGACACGGCCGAGACCCTCGTCCCGATGACGCCGCTCACCGCCCGGCCCGACCTGCACGCCGCCGTGGACCGGCTCGCCGTCCAGGGCGGCACGAACCTGGAGGCCGGGCTGGTGACCGGCTACCAGGAGGCGTCCCGGGCCTTCCGCCCCGCCGCCACCAACCGCGTCGTCCTGCTGTCCGACGGCCTGGCCAACCAGGGCGCCACCGCCTGGCAGGCCATCCTCGACCGGGTCAAGGAGTACGCGGGCCGGCAGGTCACGCTGCTCACGGTCGGCGTCGGCCGTGACTACGGCGACGAGCTGATGGAACAGCTCGCCGACAACGGCGACGGCGCCGCCGTGTACGTCAGCACCCGGGAGGAGGCCGGGAAGGTCTTCGCCGAGCGGCTGCCCAGCACCATCGAGCTGCGCGCCCGCGACGCCAAGGCGCAGGTCGCCTTCAACCCGTCGGTCGTGGAGAGCCAGCGGCTCGTCGGCTACGACAACCGGGCCATGTCGGCCGCCGAGTTCCGCGACGACGCGCGCGACGGCGGCGAGATCGGCCCCGGCCACGCGGTGACGGCCCTCTACAGCGTCCGCCTCAAGCCGGGCGCCACGGGCCAGCTCGCCCAGGCGACCGTGCGCTGGCAGGACCCGGACACGCGCGCCCCGGCGGAGGCGAGCCGGTCGGTGGACGTGACCGCACTGGCACCGTCGATCTGGGACAAGGCGCCGGTCAGGCTCCAGGTGGACGTGGTGGCCGCCGCGTTCGCGGTGTACATGCGCGACAGGGAGGCGTTCGGTCTGGACCTGCCGGTGCTGGGGGAGCACGCCAGGCGGCTGGCGGAGACCGCGGAGGACCCGATGGTGTCCGAACTGGCCCGCCTCATCGACCGGGCCCGCACCATCGGCTGAGGCCACGGCCATCCCCGGGCCGCCGCCGCCGACCGTGCTCGGCGGCCCGGGGAGTCCGATACACTGGTGCACGCAACGCGGGGCTATGGCGCAGTTGGTAGCGCGCCTCCATGGCATGGAGGAGGTCTGGGGTTCGAATCCCCATAGCTCCACAGCGAATCGGGGTTTCGGAGTCGATCCGAACCCCTTTTCTCATCTCTGGGCGGCCGTCGCAGTAGTCAGCCGGCACGACGGAAGGCCGCGCGGTAGTCCCTCGGGCGTCGTCCGGTGTGCTTGGCGAAGAGGGCGGCGAACGTGCCGGGATCCCTGTACCCGACCGAGGCGGCGATGCCGGCGACCGTTCGGTCCGTGGTCTCCAGGAGGTGGCGGGCCCACGGACACGCGCCGCCTGCAGGTACTCCAGCGGGCTCTGGCCGGTCTCGTCCGCGAAGCGCCGCAGCAGCGTCCGAGTGCTGACCTTGAACGCGTCGACAACGCGGCCAGGTCGTAACGGGCGGCGAGGTTCTGGTCGAGGACCGCGTCGCGCGCGACGGACTGAAGGTTCTCGCCTACCGCTTCGACGACGACCGCTGGTGCACCGGCCGGCGCTTCGCCGCCTACCGGGCACCCCTCAGCCCTGAGGCCGTCCGGACATTCCGTGACGACATCCGGCTGAGCGACACAACAGCCGCCGGCGCAAGCGACGATCAGATCGACGAACCGGGAGAACGTTCTCCGGTGCGAAGGGTCGTCTCGGTGGGATCCCCAGTCTCCCGGCGCGGCCTGCCCACGACGCACACCAGGCCGGTCGAGGCGGACGTCCGGCCGGTCAGCGTGGTGACCTCGAACCCGTGCTCCGCCAGGACCGGCGCCACCCTGTCGGCGATCTCCCTCACGCGTCCCGCCTCCGGCGGCTCCCAGCACAGGTGGAGGCTCCCGCCACGTGCGAGCCACCGGCGCAGGGCGTCGAGTTCCCGCGCCGGGGAGCGCGTCCAGAACAGGTTGACGTTGACCGAGAAGATCCTGTCGAAGGAGGCGTCGGCGAAGGCGGCCTCCTCCAGCGCGGCCACAAGGAAGTCCGCCCTGCCGGCCGCCACGTGCTCGCCGTTGCGCCGCCTGGCCGCCTCGACGGCCGTGCGCGACCGGTCCACGGCGGTGAATGACCCGTCCGTGAGGCGGGAGAGGACGACCGCGGCCGCGACACCGCGACCGCACCCGATCTCCAGGACCCGGTCGGACGGCGCGAGATCCAGCGTGTCCACCAGCCAGGTGAACCGCTCGGGTATCGATGTTCCAGCCATGCTCACATGATCGCCGCAGATGGCCCGGATCGGTCCGTACGGTCACTGTCGCGGCCGGAACCCGCGCGGTGGCGGCGGGCTCGTCGTTGCCGGGGGGACGCGGAGGACCACTCTGCCGCGATATGACGATCAGGTTCACCGCCCGAGCGGTCGGAGTGGACGAAGACCACGAGAGCGAAACCCTGTCGGCCGGCGTCGCCGAGACCGAGGACGGTGACGGCATGATGCTCGTCTTCCAGTGCGCCACCCACGAACTCGATGAGCAGGACAACCCGAGGAGTCGATCGAGCGGTTCCGGCAGGCGTTGCGGCGTATCCTGTCCTACGGCCGGGAGGACGCGCGCCCGAGCGTCGTCCACCTGTGATCCCTATCCCGCAGGCGCGGCCCATCGGCGCTGTACGACAGGTGACGGGACGGCCGGGAAATGTCGGTCCCCTCTGAGATTCTTCGGCGCACGACACAGATCCCGCGGCAGGGGACGACCGGGGCCGGCCGGGTTCGGCGACACGCCTGGTGCGCCCGGGTTGGGCGACACGACGCAAGGCCGGGTTCGGTGACACGGCCTGAAGGACGGGTCCGGGGCCTCCGCGGGACGGCTCTGGACGCCGTTGCGACCATGCGCCGCGCGGTCCGTCGTGGTCATGTCCCGGCGTGGAGAGGGCGGTGCGGTGTTGGAAGGCGTGGACGAGGTGCCGTGGGGCCGTCACGGCTGGTTCCAAGGAGCGGACCGGTGCCCGGCCTGCTGCGGGAGATCGCGGCGGCGGCGCCGAACAGGGGCTCGGGATGATGGGCCCGGCGGCGGCCGGGGCGGTGCCCGCGCTGGAGGTCATCGCGACCGGCCGGGCCCGCGTGACCAGCCGCGACGTCCGCGCGGACGAGCGGTACCAGCGCGCCGCCCGGCACGCGCTGACCCTCATCCGGGCGTGACGGCCGTCCGCACGTCCGAGCCTCCGCCGGCCGGTCCTCTGCCCCTGGTGGTCCCCGCCCGTCGCAGTCGTTCCCGGGGCGGAGCGGAGCTACCTGTACAAGGCCGTTCCTCCCTATACGATCTTGTACGCCGGTGTCCAGGGAGTCCCGTCAGCCGATCTCGGCGTCCTCGCAGTAGCCGCCGGCCAGCATCCGCGTCGGGCCGAGAAGCCGGGACTCGACGGGCGTGCCCTCCGCTCCGGCCCAGAGGCCGGACCCGCCCACCCGGCGCAACACGACCCCGAGCAGCCTGTCGGCGTGGAAGAAGCCGCGCTGCCGGGAGTCGAAGCTGCGCTCGTTGTCGCCGTAGACCACGAGAGCGCCGGCGGGCACCCGTTCCACGTCCCCCTCCACGGGCACGCCGGGGGGCACGAGGTCGCCGGGTAAGGCGATGACCCGCTTGATGTTCCAGCGCCGGCCGTCCGGCCCGGTTGGGCCGGGCGGGATCCGCCCGGTGGGGTCCGGCGTCGGCTCCAGCACCACGACGTCGCCCTTGGACACCTGCTCCAACCGCCGCCGCCGCACCAGGACGCGCTCGCCGTCGCCGAGCGTCGGGGCCATGCTGATCCCGACCACGGTGACCACCACGTAACGCCGGCGGGCCAGCAGGACTCCCGTGGCGACCGCCACGGCACCACCGGCGAGCAACGCGCCGTTGATCAGCTTCATCGCGCTCTTCCCTGGCCGGGACCGGAGATCGATCCTCGTCAGGAACGATCTCCGTTGCGCCGCGACGCTGTCAAGGGACAGCTGTTCACCAGGGGCCGGGCTCAGGCCAGGGTGATCGTCCACACGGTGGCCGTCCCGTCGCCACGGCGGAGCACCCGCCGACCGGCTCGCCCTTCACGTACGTCATCGGGGTGTGGAACCGCAGGACGTGCGCCCGCTCCCCGTCGGCCGCCCGCCAGGCGTGCACGGTCCGGTCGCCGAGGCCCGCCGCGACGAGCCCGCCCGCGCGCCGCCGGTCTCCACCGGCCGAGGCCGCCCGCGCGCGTCTGTGCTTGCTCGCCTTGGCGCCGCCCAGGGCGTGTTTCCAGAACCAACTGCACCATCTCGCCGAGGATGTCCATGACAGCCCTTGAGACGCGTGTGGGGCGGGGCCTCCCCGTGCCCCGCCATACGCGAGGAGCCGGGCCCGTGGTTGCGAGATACAGTGCCGTCAGATACAGCGGGCGAGCTCGGTCTCCGTCAGGGTGAGGGCCGCGGCGGCGGCCGAGTCGCGGATGGTCTCCGGCCTGCTGGCCCCCGGGATGGGGACGACCACGGGGGAGCGGGCCAGCAGCCACGCGAGCGCGACCCGCTGCGGGCTGACGCCGCGCTCGGCCGCGATCTCGTGGAAGGCGGCCATCCGGGGGTCGGGTTCCTGTCCTGAGGGGCCGTCCAGGGAACTGCGCGACAGGCCGCCGAGCGGGCTCCACGGCAGGAACGCCAGGCCGAGCCGCTCGCACAGCTCCAGCTCGGGCTCGCTGTCGCGGACCGCCGGGGAGTAGCGGTTCTGCACCGAGACCAGGCCGTCGCCGAGGATGTCACGGGCCTGCAGGATCTGGGCGGTGTCCACGTTCGACAGCCCGGCCATGCGGATCTTGCCCGCGTCGAGGAGGTCGCGCAGCGCGCCGACGGACTCCGCCCAGGGCACGGCCGGGTCCGGCTTGTGGAGCTGGTACAGGCCGATGGCCTCCACGCCGAGCCGCCGCAACGACCCCTCGCAGGCCCGCCTCAGGTGCTCGGGCGTGCCCGTGACGGTCCACGAGCCGTCGCCGGGCCGCCCGCGGCCGCCCTTCGTGGCGACCAGCACCGCGTCGCGGTCACCGCCGTAGGAGGCGAGGGCGCGAGCGATCAGCTCCTCGTTGTGGCCGGTCTCGCCCGCGTGCCAGTGGTACGAGTCCGCGGTGTCGACGAGCGTGACGCCCGCGTCGAGGGCGGCGTGGATCGTGGCCATGGCCCGCTCCTCGCCGGGGCGGCCCTCGATGGACAGGGGCATGGCGCCGAGGCCGACGGCGCCGACCTCCAGGGGCCCGAGGCGGCGGGTCAGGGAGCTGGTGCGCACGTCAGGCCGCCTTCAGGTGGCCGAGCGTCGCGGCGACGGCGCCGGGCAGCCAGTCCGCGGTGGCCGAGAGCGGGAGTCCGAGCCGGGCGGCCAGGCCGTTGTCCATGGCGTAGTGGCGGTCGAACGAGAACGGCGACGCCGGCTCGCCCGGCTCCACCCCCTGGTACACCGGCGTCCGTCCGGTCTGCGCCCCGATCGCCGCACACAGGCCGATCACGTCGAGCGGCCCGTGCGAGCAGGCGTTGACGGCACCGACGTGGTCGGAGGCCGCCACCCGGAACAGCAGCCCGGCGATCTCCTCGTCGTTCGTGAACGAGGTCGGGTACGGGTCGCGGTGGACCGCGATCGGCCGGCCCGCGAGGATCCGTTCGGCGTAGTACGCGAGGCGGCCGGTGAAGTCGCGCGCCCGCACGCCGAGCACGTGCGCCGAGCGGACCGCGACGAACGCGAAGGGGCTGTCCCGCGCGAGCACCGCCTCGGCCCGCCGCTTGTCCTCGGCGTAGCGGACGGCCTCGGCGGGCAGCCGGGACGCGCCGGGCCCGGCCGGGCCGCCGTCCGCCGGCCACGCGGCCGGGTCGAGCGAGTCCTCCGTCACCAAGGTCCCGGGAGAGGCCGGGGTGATCAGCGCGGACGTGGCCGGGTCGTACACCTCCATCGTGGACGTCATGACGTACCGGGAAGCGCGTCCCGCGAAGACCCGCCGCGCGAGCGCCGCCTGGAGCGGGGTGTAGCAGACCTGGTCCACCACCACGTCGAACGTGTGCCGCCCGAGCGCCGCGCGGAGCCCCTCCTCGTCGTCGCGGTCGGCGACCACGTGCGCGACCCCCTGCGGCGGCGCGGCGGAGCCGCGGTTGACCACCGTGACGGCCGCACCCGAGTCGCGGAGCAGTTCGATGAGGCGGAGCCCGAAGTAACGGTTCCCGCCGATGACGCATACGCTCTTCACGGCACCGAGCCTGCCGGGGCGAGGCGGTGAGCAGAAGTGCCGACCTGCTTACGAGGTCGTTAGGAGAACTGTTGATCGACGTGCAGCGGCTCCGGGTCCTGCGCGAGGTGGCCCGCCACGGCAGCTTCAGCAAGGCGGCCGCCGCCCTGCTCTTCACGCCGTCGGCGGTGTCGCAGCAGATCGCGACCCTCGAACGCTCGGTCGGCGCGCCGGTCGTCGAGCGCAGCACGCGTGGCGTGGTGCTCACCGAGCCGGGCCGCCTGCTCCTGGAGGCGGCCGACGTGGTCTTCGCCGAGCTGCGCAGCGCGCAGGAGCGCATCGACCGGATCGCGGCCGGCCGTCCCCGTCTGACGGTCGCCACGTTCAGCAGCGGCGGCCGCCGCCTGCTGCCGGAGGCGCTGACCGCGTTCGTCTCCGCCCACCCCGAGGTCGAGGTGAACGTGCTGGAGCGCGAGCCGGAGGACGCCCTTCCCCTCGTGCGCGAAGGGGTGGCCGACCTCGCCCTCACCTACCACTTCGACGGTCCGCTGCCGCTCGTCCAGGGCGACCGGCCGGTCCTGGAGTGGCGGCCGCTGATGGACGACCCGCTGTCGGTGGTGCTGCCGGCGGGGCACCGGCTGGCCGGCCGCGAGGCCGTCGACCTGGCCGAGCTGGCCGGCGAGCGCTGGGTGCTCGGCTGCACCAAGACCGAGGCGTACCTGCGACGGTACGCCGAGCGGGCCGGCTTCGAGCCGGCGTTCGCCGGGGGCACCAGCGACTACTTCTTCGCCCAGGCGCTGGTCGCCGCGGGGGTGAGCGTGTCGCTGATCCCGGAGGTCGCCCTCGACCGCTCCGCCGCGGGCGTCGCCGTCGTGCCGATCCGGCCGCCGCGGCCGGCCCGCCACGTCGGGCTGGTCACGTCCCGGCGCGCGGCGAACCCCGACCTGGTGGAGGCCCTGGCCGGGCTGCTGTCGCGCGCCGCCGCTCGGGGCTGACCCGGGGGGTCACGCGCGCTCGGGGTGGCGCTGCCGTACGGGCGTGAGGAGCGCGACCAGCGCCAGCACCAGGCAGGACGCGCCCGCGAGGACGAACACCGCCGTCGCGCCGTGATGTTCGGCGCCCCAGCCGAGGACGGCCGCGCCGACCGGCCCCAGCGAGAAGTGGATCGTCCAGAACGCCGACGTCACCCGGCCCAGCAGGTGAGGAGGCGTCTGGAGCAGATGCCGGCCACGCTGACGCACGCCAGGTAGAGCGCCATGATCGCGGCCACGCCCCACACGGAGCCCGCGAGCCCGAGGGACAGGATGGCGAGCCCCGACACGACCTGGGCCCCGATCCACGACGGCCCGAACCCGAGGGCCCGCCGCACCCGGGCCACCAGCATCGAGCCGGCCATCGTGCCCACCGCCCCGACGCCCAGCACGACGCCCACCACGGAGTCGCTCTGGCCGAGGTCGTGCTTGAGCCGGTAGATCACGATGTCCGTCAGCCCGAGCGTCATGAAGATGAAGAACGACAGCAGGATCGTCAGGGTCCGCAGCACCGGCTGCCGGAACAGGAACTCCGCCCCGGCCAGCAGCTCCCGCCACGGCCGCCCCTGACGCGCCGGGCCCGCGCCCTCCGCGGGCTCGACGGCGTAGCGGGAGGCGCGGGTCAGCAACACCCCCACGGCGGACAGCGCGAAGCTGGCGGCGTTGATGGTGATCGCGGCGGTCGGGCCGAACTGCCCGGCCACCACGCCGGCCAGGGTCGGGCCCAGGACGCCCGCCGCTGCGGCCGTGGCGTACAGCATGCCGTTGGCCTCGGTGACGCGTCCCTCGCCGGCCAGGCCGCCGACCGCGGCCACGTACGTGACCTGGAAGACCATGCCCACGGCCGAGGCCAGCGGAAGCACCGCGTACAGCAGCCAGAGGTGCGTGCCGAACGCCCAGACCACCGGGATCGTCGCGAACAGGACGAGCCGGATCACGTCGCAGGCGATGAGCAGCCGCCGGCGGTCGAACCGGTCGGCGAGCACCCCCGCGAACACCCCGGCCACCACCGACGCCGTGCCCGACACACCCGTGAGCAGGCCCATCTGCGTGGCGGACCCGGTCACGTTCAGGACGAGGAGCGGCACGGCGATGAGCGCGAACGAGTCGCCCGCGACCGACAGCGTCTGCGCGCACCAGAAGATCAGGAAGTCGCGGTCCCGCCAGAGCGAGCCGGGTCGGGGCGATCGGCTCGCGCCGATCCGGAGGGAGATCACGCCGGCGAGGCTATCCCTTGCCCCCTGCGCGCCGCCGCCCGTTTTCGCCCGCCGAGACGCTTGCGGCGGGAGCGGCTTCCGCGGACGAGAGCCGCGCGTCTCGTCCGGGCAAGGCGCGGCTCATGCGGGGAGAGCGGCGCGGCGGAAGGTGTGCCGGTAGGCGAGGGGCGCGACCCCGACAGCGGCGTGCAGGTGCTGGCGCAGCGACACCGACGTCCCGAACCCGGAGCGCCGCGCCACCTCCTCCACCGGCAGGTCCGTCGTCTCCAGCAGCAGCCGGGCGTGCTCGACCCGCTGCCGGGCCAGCCACCGGGCCGGGCTCATGCCCGTCTCCTCCCGGAAGCGCCGGGTGAAGGTGCGCACGCTCATCCGCGCGTGCTCCGCCAGGGCCTCCAGCGGCAGGTCCGCGTCGAGGCGGCCGAGCATCCACGAGCGGGTGGCGGCGGTGCCGTTGCCGCCGCTGACGGGCAGGGGCCGGTCGACGTACTGGGCCTGGCCACCCTCACGCCACGGCGGCGTGACGCAGCGGCGGGCCGCCCGGTTGGCCACCTCGCTGCCGTGGTCGCGGCGGACCACGTGCAGGCACAGGTCGATTCCCGCGGCCACCCCGGCCGAGGTCAGCACGTCGCCGTCGTCCACGTACAGGACGGCGGGGTCCAGCCGCACGCGGGGGAAGAGCGCGGCGAAGCGCGGCGCCTCCCGCCAGTGGGTGGTCGCGGGACGGCCGTCCAGCAGCCCGGCCGCGGCCAGCACGAACGCCCCCGTGCAGATCGACATGACCCGGGCACGGCCGCGCAGCGCGTCGCGCAGCTCGGCCGTGACGGTGCCGTCCTTCATGGCCCGGCCGGCGTGGATGCCGGGCACCACGACGGTGTCGGCGGTGTCGAGCACGTCGAGGTCGTGGTCCGGCACGACGCTGTAGCCGGCGCCGCACCGCACGGGCCGGCGGCCGGGCGAGCAGGTCACCACCTCGTACAGCTTCTCGCCGGCCGCCGTCTCCGCGGCCCAGAACACCTGACCCGGAACGCCCAGGTCCAGGGGCGAGAAGTGGTCCAGGACGAGGACCGCGACCCGATGCGTCATGGCCCGATTCTTTCACATGATGGCTTTCCGGCCACTCGCGACCGTCGGGGGCGTTCCCCCAGGATGGAGCCCATGACCCTGAGCTCCGCCCCTGTCCGCACGCGCGGGATCCATCGCGCCTGGTTCGTCGCGGCCGTCGCGTTCGTGGCGATCCTCGGCGCCGCCGGGTTCCGCGCCACTCCCGGCGTGCTGATCACTCCGCTCCAGGAGGAGTTCGGCTGGACGAAGGGCACGATCTCCCTCGCCGTCTCGGTCAACCTGGTGCTCTTCGGCCTGACCGCCCCCTTCGCCGCGGCCCTCATGGACCGCTTCGGCATGCGCCGCGTGGTGGCCGCGGCCATGCTGCTCGTGGCCGCGGGCAGCGGGCTGACCGTCTTCATGACCGCGAGCTGGCAGCTTCTGCTGCTGTGGGGCGTGTTCGTCGGCCTCGGCACCGGGTCGATGGCGTTGGTCTTCGCCGCCACCGTGGCCGACCGCTGGTTCGTCAGGCACCGCGGCCTGGTCACCGGGATGCTCACGGCCGCGGGCGCCACCGGGCAGCTCGTTTTCCTGCCCGTGCTGGCCCACCTGGCGGAAGGGCCCGGGTGGCGGGTGGCGTCGCTGACGGTGGCCGGCTCCGCCCTCGCCGTGGTGCCGTTCGTGTGGTGGCTGCTGCGCGACCGGCCCGAGGACGTGGGCACCACCGCGCTGGGGGCCGAGCCCGGCGCCCCCCGCGTGGCG
>NZ_JBFAIA010000047.1:0-49032 GCF_040654455.1 Nonomuraea sp. NPDC050691 | reverse complement strand
TCCGGGCCGAGCACCAGCACCGGCCGGGCCGCCGGCATCAGCGCCAGGTCCAGCCAGACCAGCGCGGCGGCCGTGAGCGGCACGGGCGCCCCGGGGGCCGCCAGGGCCGGCACGGCGCCCCACAGCACCGCCCACCCGAGCAGCAGGTCGACCGGCACGCCCAGCGCCACGGCCCCCTCCGCGTGGAAGCTCCACCAGCCGAGGTGGAGGGCCAGGGCGTTGACGCCGCTCAGCGTGAGCGCGTTCCAGCCGGTGGCGAGGAGGGCGGCGGCGATCCGCGGCTCCTCCGGCCGCCGCACGGCGACGATCGCCGCCACGGCGAGGAGCGGGCCCATCACCGCCACCGCCCTGACCAGCGCCGCGCTCATCGCGCGAACGTCCCGGCGGCTCGTACGGACGTTCCCGCTCGGGCGGACGTTCCCGCTCGGGCGGACGTTCCCGCTCGGGCGGACGTGCCGGCTCGGGCGGACGTGCCGGCTCGGGCGGACGTGCCGGCTCGGGTGAACGTCTCGGCCAGGTAGCCGGCGGCCTCGCCCAGCCCGTACGTCTGGAGCGGGCCAAAGTACCAGGCCGGGTCGAACGTGCGCCGGTAGCGCAGCGACACGGTCAGGTCCGAGCGCGTCCACGTGAACCGGGCCTCCTCCAGTTCCAGCCACCGCGCCAGCGTCGTGTCGGCCACCACGTCGAACACCACCACGCCCGGCCCGCGCTCCTTGACCCGCAGCGTCATCGAGCGCGGCTCCGGGGTGGCCCCGATGCCGAGCGAGCGGCGCGGCGTGAAAGAGATCCGCCGGGTCGCCCCCACCTGGAGCCCCTCGCCCTCGGACGTGAGCGGCCGCGGGAAGCCGAGGCGCAGGAACGCCGACTCCACCCGCGGGAACACCGGCACGGCCGCCAGCGCCGCCTCGACGTCCGCACCGCCGGTGGGCCGGGTGGCGCTGACCACGTTCTCCCTGGGCAGCGAGGTGGCCCCCGTGGCGCCCTCGCTGATCAGGGCCAGCAGCAGCGGCGCCACCACCAGGTTGGTCCCGGCGCCCTTTCCGCGGGCCAACTCGATGATCACGCCCACGATGAGCGCCACCAGGTAGAACAGCGGCGCCGCGAACACCAGACAGACGATCCCCTCCCCCAGCAGCGGCCCGGACAGCGCCAGCCCGACGGTGACGACCGCCATGGTCAGGCCGATCGCGCTCTTCGGCCGCGCGGCGAGCGCCACCGTGATCGCGATGACGGCGGGGATGCCCACGTAGAACACCGCCGTCTGCTCCAGGTGGCCCGCGTGCAGCACCCGGTAGGCGAGCAACGCGGCGAACAGCGCCGCCAGCACCACGGCCAGCAGCCGCCGCGACCTGCGCTGATGTCGGGGATCCGGCTCCGCGGACATAGAGTGACTCCTTGAGCGATCGGTTTAATCAACTGATTAAACCGTATGATGAGGCGCACGGAACCGGCAAGAGGGAAGGCCCATGACGAAGCAGGCAGGGGCGGAGACCCGGGAGCGGCTCATCGAGGCCGCCGCGGAGACGCTGCGCACGGAGGGCTACGCCGGCACCAGCGCCCGCACCATCGCCAAGGCCGCCGGCGTCAACTCGGCGCTGGTCTTCTACCACTTCGGCGGCGTCGACCCGCTGCTGCTCGCGGCGCTCGACCGCTCCTCCGAGGAGCGGATGGCCGCCTACGAGGCCGCCGTGGCCGATGCCCGCACCCTGGAGGACCTGGTCGCGGTCGCCACCGAGATCTACCGGGCCGACCTGGACGGCGGCCACATCACGGTGTTCTCGGAGCTGGTGGGCGCCGGCATCGCCCGGCCCGAGCTGCGCGAGGAGATCATCAAGCGGTCGGAGCCGTGGATCGCGTTCGTCGAGCGCAACCTCGACCGGGTCATCGGCGGGTCGCCGCTGGCCAAACTGCTGCCGCCGCGCGACCTCGCGTACGCGGCGATCACGTTCTACCTGGGCGTCAACCTCTTCACCCACCTCGACGCCGACCGGTCGCGCACGGAGGCGCTGTTCGCGCTGGCCGAGCGGGTCGCGCCGCGGGCCAAGCTGCTCACCGTGCGCCTCCCCCGCCGCCGAAGGGCCAAGGCCGGGGACGACGGAGAGACATAAGTATCACTGGCCGCGTCCGGGAGGCCACGTTAGGTTGCCGGTAGTGCGCCGCGAGGGCGTCGGCGAGAGTGGGGGCGAGGATGCAGGCGGCCGCTCTGCTCGTGACCGGGCTCGCGGCCGGACTCGTCGCCGGCACCGCGTCCTGCACGGCGGTCCAGGGCGGGCTCCTCGTGGGCCTGACGGACCGCCGCTCACCGGGGCCCGGACCTGGCCGCCCCGCCGGCGGCCAAGCGGACGCCGGTCCGGACGGGGCCGGCGGGCGGGGACCTGCTGTGGCGGATCCGGACAGGGCGGATGAAGGCGGGCCGGTCGTGGCGGCGCGGCTCGTCGTCGGGTGGTTCCTGCTCGGCCGGTTCACGGCCCACACGGTCCTCGGCGCGCTGCTCGGCTGGCTGGGCGCGGCCGTGCAGCCGCCGCCGGCCGTCCGCGCGGCCCTGCTCGTGGGCGCGGGGTGCGCCGTCGTCGTGTTCGCCGTACGGCTGCTGCGCGGCCCCCGGCCCGCCTGCGCCCCGTACGGCACGTCCCGGCTCAGCGGGGCCCGGGAGGGTCTCGGCCGGGGGCGGGGGTGGCTCGCCCGGAGGCGCCCGCTCACGCTGGCCGGCACGCTCGGCGCGGCCACCGTGCTCGTCCCGTGCGGCGTGACGCTCGGCGTGGAGATGGCCGCGGTCACCAGCGCCTCGGCCGTCGGCGGGGCGGCGGTCATGGCGGGGTTCGTGACGGGCAGCGCGCCCGCGTTCGCGCTGCTGGGGTACGTCCTGCGGCGCGTCTCGCGCAGCCGCGTGGCCCGGCTGGCCGGAGTCGTGGCGCTGGCCGCCGGGCTGTGGACCACCGGCTCGGGGCTCAACCTGGGCGGCTGGCTGCCCGGCGGCGGCACGCCACCGGCCGAGGCGGTCACCGGCGAGGAGCCGCCCGCCCGCGGACCGGTCACGGTGTGGGCGACGCGCGACGGCTACCGTCCCGGGCTCGTGACGGCCCCCGCCGGCGTCCCGGTCGAGATCGTCTTCAGGCTCGCCGACCCCGGCGGCTGCACCCGTACCGTCACCGTCGACGGCCGCGACGTGCCCCTGCCCGCCACCGTGCGGCTGCCGCCCCAGCCCCGCGGAACCCTGCGCTACGTCTGCGCGATGGGCATGTACACCGGCTTCATCACGTTCCGCTGAACACAGAGGCCCACGGGACTCACTTCCGGGAGGAAACTCGGCGCGGCGCCGCACGACGATCGGCTATGGCCGTACTCATGTCACGACGATGTACCGCTCAGCCACATCAGGATCGGCCGGACTCCGCGAGCAGATGGACGACACCGGCCGGGAAGCAGGAAACCTGACTCGCAAGGGTCGCGATCCCCCGGCTCCAACGTGGGGAGGAAGTCAACAACTTCTCCTAGCCTCCGGCGATTACGTTCCGCATCGGCTCGGTCACATGCCACCCTGTGCGCATGGCGTGGTGGCAAGGTGAGGTGGCGGCACCGGCCGTTCCGGCCCCCCGGGTCGGCGACGAGCCGGAGCTGGTGCTGGCCGCGCAGGCGGGCGACCCGCGGGCCGCGCACCGGCTCGGCAAGCTCTGCGCCCGGCGCGGCGACCGCTCGGCCGCCCGGCACTGGTGGGAGCGCGCCGCGGCGGCCGGCAACGTCGACAGCGCCTACAACCTGGGCGTCTGGCACGAGAAGCACGGCAGCCTGGAGGAGGCCGTGGCCTGGTACGAGCGGGCGGCCGGCCTGGGCGACGTCGAGGCCGCGGTCAACCTCGCCACCCTGCTGCTGGAGCAGCGCGGCGACCTCGGGTCCGCGCGCGCCTGGTTCGAGCGGGCGGCTCGCTCCGGGTCCCGGACCGCGGCCCGCCGGCTGGCGCTCATCTGCGAGGACGCGGGCGAGCTGCCCGCCGCGCGGCAGTGGCACCGCAGGGCGGCCGGCGAGGGCGACCACGCCTCCGCCCACGACCTGGGCTTCCTCGCGTACGCGGCCGGCGACGAGGGCGAGGCCGCGCGCTGCTGGGAGCACGCCACCCGGGGCGGCCACGCCGACTCCGCGTACCAGCTGGGGCTGCTCCTCCAGGCCGGCCGCGACCCCGAGGGCGCCGAGGCGTACTACCGGCTGGCCGCCACCAGCGAGCATGCGGGCGCGGCGTCCAAGCTCGGCGGCATCGCGCTGTCGCGCGGCGACGTGCGCACCGCGCGGGCCTGGTACGAACGGGCCGCGAACGCGGGCCGGCCGGCCGACCAGCGGATGGCCGGATACGTGTGCGTGGAGCTGGGCGACCCGGCGGGGGCCGGACACTGGTTCGGCCGGGCGGCCGCCGCGGGCGACCCTGGCTCGGCCTACGGCTTCGCGCTGCTGCTCATCGCCGAGTACGGCGACCTCGCCTCCGGCCGCCACTGGCTGCGGGTGGCGGCGCAGGCCGGGCACCACCACGCGGCCGTGGAGCTGGGCGGGCTGCTGACGTCGGCCGGGGAGTACGCCGAGGCGCAGCGGTGGCTGTCCGACCCGCCGCCGCCCGGCTGGGACCGGGTCACCGAGCCGGAGCTGGCCGCACGGGCCGAGCTGGCCGCCGCCGCGACCGGCCGCCGGGGCGGCGTGCCGCTGGCCGTACCCGAGCTGTCGGAGCTGCTCGGCACATGGGACCTGGTGACCAGGCCGCTGCGCGACCACAGCGGCGTCGTGCGCTGGCTGGTGGAGCGCAGCGGCATGCACGCGAGCGCGATCGAGCACTTCGCCTCGGTGCGGGGCACACTGCTACGGCCCGGCAGCTCGCCCTGGCCGAGCCAGGGCGAGGTCGAGCACGTCCTGGAGACCGCCCGCGACCTGCGGCGCCGCCTCGGCGTCCGCTGACCGGCCCCGAGGCGGTCCCCCAGGGGTGTCAGGCCACCAGGACGTCGGCGTGTGGTCAGGCCGCCAGGATGTCGGCGTGTGGTCAGGCCGCCAGGATGTCGGCCACCGGCGTGTACGGCAGCGCCAGCGCCTCGGCGACCGGCGCGTTGGTGAGCGCCCCGTCGTGCGTGTTGAGACCGGCCGCCAGGGCCGGGTCCTTGGCCAGGGCGTCGCGCCAGCCGAGGTTGGCCAGCTTCACCGCGTACGGCAGCGTGGCGTTCGTCAGCGCGTACGTGGAGGTGTTGGCCACCGAGCCCGGCATGTTGGCCACGCAGTAGAACACCGACTCGTGCACCCGGTAGGTGGGCTCGGCGTGCGTGGTCGGGCGGGAGTCCTCGAAGCAGCCGCCCTGGTCGATGGCGATGTCCACGAGCACCGAGCCCGGCTTCATGCGCGAGACCAGGTCGTTCGAGACGAGCGTCGGCGCCTTCGCGCCGGGGATGAGGACGGCGCCGATGACCAGGTCGGCCTGCAGCACCTCCTGCTCGATCGCGTACGAGGTGGACACGAGGGTCTTGAGGCGGCCCTGGTAGATGGCGTCGATGAAGCGCAGGCGGTCGACGTTCGTGTCGAGCACGGTGACGTCGGCGCCCATGCCGACGGCGATCTGCGCGGCGTTCAGACCGGAGACGCCGCCGCCGATGACGACCACCTTGGCGGGCGCCACGCCGGGCACGCCGCCCGGCAGGACGCCGCGCCCGCCGTTGAAGCGCATCAGGTTGTACGCGCCGACCTGCGGGGCCAGCCGCCCGGCCACCTCCGACATCGGCGCGAGCAGCGGCAGCGCGTTGCCGACCTGGACCGTCTCGTACGCGATGCCGGTCGTCCCCGCCGACAGCAGCGCGTCGGTGCACGGCCGCGACGCCGCCAGGTGCAGGTACGTGAACAACACCAGCCCCTCGCGCAGCCGGTGGTACTCCTCGGCGATCGGCTCCTTGACCTTGAGCACCATGTCGGCCTGGGCCCAGACCTCGTCGGCGCCGTCGAGCATCTTCGCGCCCGCAGCGAGGTACTCCTCGTCCGGGATGTGCGAGCCGAGGCCCGCGCCGCGCTGGACGGTCACCTCGTGGCCGTTGCGCACCAGCTCGTGCACGCCCGCGGGCGTGGCAGCTACCCGGTATTCATGGTTCTTGACCTCGGCAGGCACGCCGATCTTCATCGCGGAATCCTTTCGGGACATGCTCCGGCACGGCGCGCACCGTGCCGGAGGGGAGGTGTTAGAGGCGAGACCACGCTTCGGTGAGGACGGACCGGAGGATCGACCCGATCTCCTCGAACTCCCGCGGCCCCGCGATGAGCGGGGGCGCGAGCTGGATGACCGGGTCGCCCCGGTCGTCGGCACGGCAGTAGAGGCCCGCGTCGAACAGCGCCTTCGACAGGAAGCCGCGCAGCAGCCGCTCCGACTCGTCGGCCGTGAACGTCTCCTTCGTGACCTTGTCCTTGACCAGCTCGATGCCCCAGAAGTAGCCGGAGCCGCGCACGTCGCCGACGATCGGCAGGTCCCGGAGGCCGTCGAGCGTCGCCTGGAACAGCGGCTCGTTGCGGGTGACGTGGCCGAGCAGGTCCTCACGCTCGAAGATGTCGAGGTTGGCCAGCGCCACGGCCGCCGAGACGGGGTGGCCGCCGAAGGTGTAGCCGTGGGCGAACATGTTGTCGCCGTCCTTGAACGGCTCGAACAGCCGCTCGTGGGCGATCATGGCGCCGATCGGCGAGTAGCCGGAGGTCATGCCCTTGGCGCAGGTGATGATGTCGGGCACGTAGTCGAACTTGTCGCCGCCGAACATCGTGCCGAGGCGGCCGAAGGCGCAGATGACCTCGTCGGAGACGAGCAGCACGTCGTACTCGTCGCAGATCTCGCGCAGGCGCTGCCAGTAGCCGGGCGGGGGCGGGAAGCAGCCGCCCGCGTTCTGCACCGGCTCGGCGAAGACGGCCGCGACCGTGTCCGGGCCCTCCATCTCGATGGCGCGGGCCACGCGGTCGGCCGCCCAGATGCCGTACTCCTCGGGCGTCATGCCCTTGACGCCGGTGATCTCGTCGGCGCGGTAGTGGTTGGTGTTGGGCACGCGGACGGAGCCGGGGACGAGCGGCTCGAACATCTGCTTGAACGCCGGGATGCCGGTGATCGACAGGGCGCCCTGGGGGGTGCCGTGGTAGGCGATCTGGCGGCTGATGACCTTGTGCTTGAGCGGCTTGCCGGTGAGCTTGTAGTACTGCTTGGCGAGCTTCCACGCGGTCTCGACGGCCTCGCCGCCGCCGGTGGTGAAGAACACCCGGTTGAGGTCGCCGGGCGCCATGGCGGCCAGCCGCTCGGCCAGCTCGGCGGCCTTCGGGTGGGCGTAGGACCACAGCGGGAAGAAGGCCAGCTCCTGGGCCTGCTTGGCGGCGGCCTCGGCCAGCTCGCTGCGGCCGTGGCCGGCCTGGACGACGAAGAGTCCCGCCAGCCCGTCGAGGTAGCGCTTGCCGTGGATGTCGTAGATGTACGAGCCCTCGCCCCGGACGATCGTCGGGATCTCGGCCTGCTGATAGGCGCTGTGCCTGGTGAAGTGCAACCACAGGTTGTCGTGCGCGGCCTTGAGGATGTCGTTTTCCGGCTGCGTCATGGCTATCTTCCCTTGCGTCTGATCTCCCCACAGTCTGCATGTTCACCTGCGGTTTGCCAAGCGAAAGCGTCGCAACACTCTGCAAGAAAACCGAGATCCGCAGAACCGCTGTGTAACCGCTACGAAATCCGCAGTAGATTTGCGCGCGGGTCGTGCTCGTTTCCTGCGTTGTGGGAGCGTCTGTGATCCAATGAGACGTTGACTATCGAAACCACCCCGGGGGATCGTCCCGTGACTCCTGACCAGATAGAGAAAGCCGTCGCCGCCGCGATGCCGCAGGGCGTCGAGGAGCTCAGACGGCTCGCCGCCATCCCGTCCGTCGCCTTCCCCGGGCACCCCGAGGAGCCCGTGTACGCGGCGGCCGCCATGACCGCGGACCTGCTGCGCTCGGTCGGGCTGCCGCACGTCCAGCAGATCCCCGTCGAGGGCAGCTTCCCCGCCGTGTACGGCGAGGCGCCCGCCCCTCCCGGCGCGCCCACGGTCCTGCTGTACGCGCACTACGACGTGCAGCCCGCCGGTGACCCCGCCGCCTGGCGCACCCCGCCGTTCGAGCCCACGCTGATCGACGGGCAGCTCTACGGCCGGGGCACCGCCGACGACAAGTCCGGCGTCATCTCGCACGTCCTCGCCCTGCGCGCCTTCCAGGGCCGTTTCCCCGTCGGCGTGAAGGTCATCGTCGAGGGCCAGGAGGAGTACGCGGGCGAGCGCCTCGAAGCGTTCGTCGACCGCAACCCCGACCTGCTGCGGGCCGACGCCATCGTCGTCGCCGACACCGGCAACCCGCGCGTCGGCGACCCGTCCGTCACCACCTCGCTGCGCGGCATGGCGGCGTTCACCATGGAGGTCCGCACGCTGCGCGAGTCCGTGCACAGCGGCCAGTTCGGCGGCGCCGCCCCCGACGCGCTCGCCGCGCTCATGCGCATGGTCACCTCGCTGCACGACGACAACGGCGACGTCCGCGTCCCCGGCCTGCCGCGTGGCACGTTCCTCGGCCAGGGGCCGTCGGAGGAGGAGTTCCGGCGGACGGCCGGGGTGGTCGACGGCGTCTCGCTCGTCGGCTCCGGCTCGCTCGCCGACCGGCTGTGGGCGTCGTACGCCATCACTGTGACCGGCCTCGACGTGCCCACGGTCTCCGGGGCCATCAACGCCGTCCAGCCGGTGGCCCGGGCCCGCGTCACCGTCCGCATCCCTCCGGCCGGCGACCCGAAGACCACGGTCAACGCCGTCGTCGAGTTCCTGCGCCAGGTGGCGCCGTGGGGCGCGCAGGTGTCGTTCGGGGACTTCACCGTGGGGTCCGGCTTCCAGGCCGACTCCGGCGGCAAGGCCCGCTCGGCCCTCAACCGGGCCATGGAGCGCGCCTTCGGCCGCCCGCCGCGCGACGTCGGCGCCGGCGGCTCCATCCCGCTGGTCAACACGCTGCTGCGGCAGTACCCGGCGGCGGAGATCCTGCTGTTCGGCGCGGAGGACGAGGAGGCGGCGGTGCACGCGCCGAACGAGCGGGTGGACCTGGAGGAACTGCGCCGGGTCGCCACGGCGGAGGCACTCTTCCTGCACGAGCTGGGCGCCCCGTCGGCTCTGGGCGTCTGACCTTTTTCAGCAGCCAACGGTCTTCGCCCCAGGGGGTCGCTGCGCGGCAGCGCTTGGTGGGGGGCTCGGTGCCCCCCACACCCCTTCACACCCCCACAAGGCCCCGCGTTCCCCGAGTCTGGGCCAGGACGACATCACGGCAGGTCAGCCGATACGGCTCCAGCAAGGCGGGACTTTCGTTCTCATCCCCGATGAGCATCCTGGTCACCCGCAGGGTGACGGGGCGCGGGTTCTCGCGATCTCCCCGCGGCTGATCGCCGGCGTCCGGCGAGGCGACCCCCGGCTGTGACCACGGCGATGGAGACGCCGACCAACGCGACGCTGCCGGCGATGTCGAGCACGTAGTGGTTCCCCGTGACGAGCACGACCGCCGCCATCCCCAGGGGGAACGCCCACGGCAGCAACGCCAGTCGCGGGTGTGAGCCCCGCAGAGCGAGCCACCCGGCGTACCCGCACCACAGTGACCATCCCACGTGCATGCTGGGCATCGCGGAGAACAGGTTCAGGCCGCTGTTGACGTCTCGTGTGGCATGGCCCCTGCCCAGGATGTCGTACTCGGCGATGATGTCGGTGATGCCCGGCAGGGCGAGCCGCGGGGGCGACATGGGCAGCGCCCAGAAGACGGGCAGGACGAGGAGGCCCATCACGACGAGGGTCCAGCGGACCTTGGCGTAGGACTCGGCATGCCGGACGTAGACCCACACCAGCACACCGACGATCACGACGTAGTACAGGCGGTAGTAGTACACCGCCGGCATGATCAGGGCCGGATGGCCGGTCAGCCACCGGTTCGCCCCCAGCTCGATGTCCAGGTGGAGGGCGCGCTCGACGGACTGCAGGGTATGTGCGTGAGCGGTGGCGGCCGCCGCCACGCCCTTCCCGGCGGCGGCGTGCAGCCGCGAGAAGGTCAGGATCACGAGCAGCAGACCGGCCACCTCGACGAGCGGGGCGGGGCGTCCGCCCGCTCTTCCGGCCAGTACGGCTGACCGGGCACGGGCAGCCAGGCGCGATAATTGGCCGGTGTCCACCTCGGGCGGGCTCACACGGATCACACTAGCTCACCCGGTCCGGCGTGGGCCGGGCCACGGGAACGACGACAACAGCCTGTGCGCGCCTGGGCGTTCGCTCAGGTAGGCCACGACGAACACCCACCTCACCTGCACTTCGACGGCGCGGGGTGCGGGTGTGGAAGGCAGGCCCCCCGCCGACACGGTATCGGCCCCGGCGACAGAGACAGGCCGCCTTCGGGCACGGGCGGAGCTCAGGGAGAGGTCACCACCCGCCTTCCGGGCCGGGTGGGAGCCGGAGCGCGGTGGCCGGATAGCTGTCTAGCCGGGCCCCGGTTAACCGGTGGATCATGGCGGCGGCCTCGTACCAGACTGGACCGCATGAGCGGAGACGAGCTGGTTTCGGCGGCGGGACACGGCGAGGCCGAGGAGGTGCGGCGGCTGCTCGCCGGCGGTGCGCGCCCCGACGAGCCGGACGAATACGGCACCACCGCCCTCTACCGGGCCGCCGTGCAGGGCCGTGCGGAGATCGTCCGCCTGCTGCTGGCGGCCGGCGCCGACCCCGACCGCGAAGGCGGGGCCGACGACGAGGGGCTGCCGCTGTGCGCCGCCGCGGCCTGGGGGCACCTCGATGCGGTCGGCGCCCTGCTCGACGGCCGCGCGGACCCCGACCGGCGGGAGGACGTCGCGCTCACCGGGATGACCGCGCTGCACTGGGCCGCCTCGAACGAGCACCTCGCCGTCGTGCGCGCCCTGCTCGCAAGGGGCGCCACGCCCGACGTGGAGGACGTGATCGGCCGCACCGCGCTGTCCCACGCCGCCCAGCGCGGGGCGACGGCCGTGGTCAGGACGCTGCTCGACCACGGGGCGGACCCCGCGCGCCGCGACCGCGAGGGCCGGAGCCCGGCCGACTTCGCCCGCCCGTACGCGGACCGCGACATCGAGGCGGAGCTGCTCGCGGAGGTCACGGTCCCGCCGGGAGGCAGCGCCGCGGCCCGCCGCGAGCGGTCGGAGGGCGGGGACGAGCGGGTCGTGGTGGAGGTACGCGATAAGAAGGGCGACCTGCGCTCCGGACGGACGCTGGGCACGGGACACGCCGAGATCGTCCGCCACGCCGTCACCTTGCCGAGACCCGTGACCTCGTGAGATTTGCCCCTGGGGCAGGCCAGGAGCCGGAGCACCGGACCAGCTCTGGTCGAGCCGGTCGAACGAGGCCCGCCGCTCCCTCCAGTACGACCCCGCTCCCCCGTTCCTCGCCGACGAGCCCCTCGCGTTCTGACCGAGTGGGCTTCCTGAGCGAGTGGGCTTCCTGAGCGAGTGGGCTTCCTGAGCGAGTGGGGTGCTTGACCGAGTGCGAGGTTCGCGATCGTGGCGGGTACCGTGCGACACATGAACGACGACCGTATCGATCCCCCGCTGGCCGCCGACGAACGCGACACCCTGACCACCTTCCTCGACTGGCAGCGCGACACCCTGGCGCTCAAGTGCGCCGAGCTGACCGGTGAGCAGTTGCGGCTGCGCGCCGTGCCGCCGTCCGGCATGTCCCTGCTCGGGCTGGTGCGGCACCTGGCGCACGTGGAGCGGGCCTGGTTCCGTCACGTGCTGGCCGACGAGGACGTGCCGTACCTGTGGGGCAAGGAGACGAACCGCGACGCCGACTTCGACGACGTCGACGACGCTTCTCCCGAGGAGGCGTTCGCGGTCTGGCGGGCCGAGGTGGAGCACGCGCGGAAGGTGTCGGCGGGCCTGCCCCTCGACGCCCTGGGCAAGCGGCTGCGCCACGGCGAGGCGTACTCCCACCGCTGGATCCTCGTCCACATGATCGAGGAGTACGCCCGCCACAACGGCCACGCCGACCTGCTGCGCGAACGCATCGACGGGGCCACCGGCGAGTGAGGTGACGCGATGAGTTCCCGCGCCCCGGCCGGTCTGTAGGACCGGGACCGTCCAGGAGGAGGAGAGGCATGGCGACGTTCGCACTGATCCACGGCGGGGGCGGAAGCGCCCGCGACTGGCGGCTGGTCGTGCCGGAGCTGCGCCGCAGGGGCCACGACGCGGTGGCGGTGGACCTCCCGGTCGAGGACGAGTCCGCCGGGCTCGGCGACTACGCCGACACGGTGGTGAAGGCGGTCGGCGACCGGCCCGGCCTGGTCGTCGTCGGCCACTCCTGGGGCGGTTTCGTGGCGCCCCTGGTCTGCGATCGCGTACGGGCCGAGCTGCTGGTGCTGGTGACGGCCATGATCCCGGCCCCGGGCGAGCGGCCGGCCGACTGGTGGGCCAACACCGGCTGGCGTCCGGCGGGCGACGGCGACGAGGTGGACGTCTTCCTGCACGACGTGCCGCCCGACCTGGCGGCCGACGCGATGGCCCACGCCCGCGAGCACTCGGGCACGGCCGACGCCGAGCCCTGGCCGCTGCGGAGCTGGCCCGACGTGCCGACGCGGTTCCTGCTCTGCCGGGACGACCGGTTCTTCACGCCCGCGTTCATGCGGGAGGTCGTCCGCGAGCGGCTCGGCGTCACGCCCGACGAGATCCCCGGCGGCCACTGCCCCATGCTCGCACGTCCGGCCGAGCTCGCGGAGCGGCTGGCCGGTTACCTCGGCTGACCGCCGGGGCCGTCAGCGGATCGGCAGGTCGTAGGCGCGGCGGATGCTGCTGCCGAGCCTGCCGATGTCGGCCCCGTACACGTGGATCGAGACCCCCACCTCGCCGCTGGTGTTGCGGACGCGGTGGATGTCGCCGGGCGGCGCGAAGCCGCTGACGTCGCCGGGCCGATTGTCGGCGCGGCCGATTTCGACGAGGTGGTCGCCCATGTCGCGGTAGAGCGTCTCGTGCTCGTTGCCGCTGATGACGCCGAACGCGCACCAGGAGACGTGGTCGTGGACGACGGTCTCGGCGTCGGGCTGCCAGACCACGGCCGTGATGGAGAAGTCCTCCTGGGCGTGGAGGACGTGGGAGACGTAGCCGCCGGGCGCGCCGGCGCGCTCCTCGGGCGTCAGGATGTCGGCGCCGGGCAGGTTGCCGCGCAGCAGTGCCGCGACCTCGTGGGCGGTGGCGCGCAGGCCGAGGCCGCGCGCGGTGATGCGGCCGATGCCGGTGACCAGGCCGCTCAGGCCGGGCCGTGCGGTGATGGTCGACATTTCCATGGTATCCCCCTAGGGAATGCAGATAACCTGCCTTCCCCTTCTACGGTGCTACACCAGCACCGATAGGTCCAACAGAAGTCTTCTGCATCACCCATAGATATGATTGATGGATGTTGGACGTCGTACGGCTGCGCGTCCTCGACGCCGTGGCCCGCAAGGGATCCGTGACGGCGGCGGCCCGGGAGCTGCACTACTCCCAGCCCTCGGTCAGCCACCACCTCGCCCGTCTGGAGGCGGAGACGGGCGCCCGGCTCGTGCAGCGGGCGGGCCGGGGCATCCGGCTGACCGAGACGGGCCGGCTGCTCGCCGCCCGGGCTGCCGACATCCTCGCCCGGCTCGACGCCACGGCCGACGAGCTGGCCGCGCACGTCGGCCTGCGCTCCGGCCGGGTGCGGCTGGCGGCGTTCCCGTCGGCGCTCGGCACGTTCGTCCCGGCGGCCGTGACCCGGCTGGCCCGCGACCACCCCGGCCTTGAGCTGCGCCTGACCGAGACCGAGCCGCCCGAGGCGCTCAGGCTGCTGCGCGCCGGGCGCGTCGACGTGGCGGTCGTCTTCCGCTACGACGACACCGCGCCCGAGGAGGCCGAGGTCACCATGATCCACCTGCTCGACGACCCGAGCATGCTGGTCGCCCCCGGTGAGCCCGGCGACCTGACCGCGTACGCGGACGCCGACTGGATCGCCGGTTGCGACCGGTGCCGCAGCCACCTGCTCGACCTCTGCGCCAAGGCCGGCTTCGAGCCGCGCCTGTCGTTCACCAGCGACGACATCGTGGCCGTCCAGGCGCTCGTCGCCGCCGGCATGGGCGTGACCGTGCTGCCGGGTCTCGCCCTGCGCGCCCACCGCCACCCTGACGTCGCCGTGTCCGAGATCCCCGGCTCGACCCGGCACGTCTACGCCGCCGTGTACGGCGAGCCGCCCCACCCGCCCGCCACCGAGGCCCTGCTGAAGGCCCTGAGATCGAGCCTCTGACCTCAGAACTCGAAGCAGCGGGCGAAGGAGGCGAAGAACGCCAGGACCGCGCCGAGGAAGGCCAGCGCGGCGACGAGGACGACGATCAGGACCGAGAAGCCCACTGCGGGCCGGTAGCGGAGGATGAGGGCACCTCCGATGAGGCCCGCACCCATGACGTACGCGACCACCTCGAACGGGAAGTACCTGTAGTTGTCGCACCGGCCGACATAGAGCCACACCCCCAGGGCGGCGAGGCCGACACCGAGCAGGCCGACGAGCATCGGCGTCCTTCGTCCCACGCAGACCCCCTTCTCCCTGTGATCAGACGGAAAAGGCGTTGACCGGGTTCCTACGATGGTCTTATGCCCGATATCGCGACGCTCGCCGTGTTCTGCGCCGCCACCCTTGCCCTGCTCCTGGTGCCGGGGCCGGCGGTCCTGTTCATCGTGACGCGCAGCGTGTCCCAGGGCCGCTCGGCCGGCCTGGTGTCGGTCCTCGGCGTGCACGCGGGCTCGCTGGTCCACGTGGCCGCCGCCGCGCTCGGCGTCAGCGCGCTGCTGGCCGCCTCCGCCACGGCGTTCACCGTGGTCAAGTACGCGGGCGTCGCCTACCTGGTCTGGCTGGGCCTGCGCAAGCTGCTGCCCCGGGACGAGGAGACCGGGGCGGGTGCCGCGGCCGAGCCGCACAGCCGGCGGCGCATGTTCTGGGAGGGGTTCGTGGTCAACGTGCTCAACCCCAAGACCGCGATCTTCTTCCTGGCGTTCCTGCCGCAGTTCACCGATCGCCACGCGGGGCCGATCGGGCCGCAGATCCTCCTGCTGGGCTCGCTGTGGATCGCACTGGGCCTGCTCAGCGACGGCGCGTACGCGCTGGCGTCGTCCGCGCTGGCCGGCCGGATCCGGCGCTCGGCGCGGGCCCGGCGTCGCCTCGACGTCGGCACCGGCGTCGTCTACCTCGGCCTGGCCGCCGTCCTCACCGGCGAGAAGGCGTGACCAGGGCGTAGGAAAGAGCTACGAGGCGGCGGCGGCGGTCTCCCGCGCCCACCGGTAGTCGGCCTTGCCCGCCGGGGAGCGGACCATCTCGGCCACGAACGCGTACGTGCGCGGCACCTTGAAGCCCGACAGCCGCTCCCGGCAGTGCGCGTCCAGCTCGGCGGCCGTCACCGGGACGCCGGGACGCGGCTCGACCACGGCCGCCACCCTGCTCCCCCACCGCTCGTCGGGCACCCCCGTGACCACCGCGTCGAAGACCGCCGGATGCCCCTTGAGCACGGCCTCCACCTCCTCGGGGAACACCTTCTCCCCGCCGGTGTTGACGCACTGCGAGCCCCGGCCGAACACGTTGACCGTGCCGTCCGGGTCCACCGTGGCGAGGTCGCCCGTGAGCAGCCACCGCGTCCCCCCGGCGTCCGTGACGAACGTGCGGGCCGTCTTGTCCGGGTCGTTGTAGTAGCCGAAGGCGATCCGCCCCGCCTTGGCCACGGTGCCGAGCTGCCCGGAGCCGGGCTCCACCGGCCGCAGCCGCTCGTCGAGCACCGCGATCCCGGCGGAGGCGTTCGGCCGGTAGCGCAGCCCCTTCTCCGGGGTCGAGCCGGGCACGCCGGAGGCGGTGAAGCCGGACTCGGTCGAGCCGAAGTTGTCGAGGATCATCACGTTCGGCAGCAGCTCCTGGAGCCGGTCGCGGACGGAGCCGCTGAGGATGGCCGAGGTGGAGCTGATCAGCCCGAGCGACGACAGGTCGTAGCCGCCGCGGGCCAGCTCCTCGGCGAGCGGGCGGGCCATCGCGTCGCCGGTGATGTTCATGCTGAACACCTTCTCGCACTCGACCGCCCGCCACACGCCCGCGGCGTCGAACCGGCGCACGTACACCAGGGTCGCGCCCAGGAAGAAGCCGATGAACGTGGCCATCTGCGCGGCCCCGTGCATGAGCGGCGGCGCGGCCATCATGACCAGCGGCCCCGCCGCGGCGGCCGCCTCCACCACCTCCTCCGGCGTGGCGCGCGGCTCGCCGGACGGGTTGCCGCCGCCGAACGCCATGAACATGTCCTCGACCCGCCACATGGCGCCCTTGGGCATGCCGGTCGTGCCGCCGGTGTAGATGATGTAGACGTCCTGCCCGGAGCGCGGCGCGAAGCCGCGCTCCGCCTTGCCGCTCTCCAGCGCCATCCAGTAGGGCACGGCGTCCGGCAGGGCCGAGTTCCCGCCCACGGCGACGAGGTGGCGCAGCGTCGGCACGTCGTTGGCCACGGCCGCGACCCGGGCCTCGAACTCCACGTCGTAGATCAGGGCCCGGATGTCGGAGTCGCGGTACAGATAGAGCAGCTCCGATTCGACGTACCGGTAGTTGACGTTGATCGGCACGGCCCGGATCTTCAGCGCGGCCAGCAGCCCGGCCACGTACTCCACGCTGTTGTACAGGTGCAGCCCCACGTGCTGGCCGGGCTCGATGCCGCGCTCCAGCAGGAAGTGCGCCAGCCGGTTGGCCTCGGCGTCCAGCTCGGCGTAGGTGCGCCGCTCGCCGCCGCAGACGACGGCCACCCGGTCCCCCGTGACGTCGGCGACGCCCTCGAACAGGTCCGCGTGGTTGAACTCCATCAGGGCCGCTCCCGTCCGACGATCCACATCGCGAAGAACTGGGCGCCGCCGCCGTAGGCGTGGCCGAGCGCCAGCCGCGCGCCGTCGACCTGGTGCTCGCCGGCCATGTCGCGCACCTGGAGGGCGGCCTCTGCGAAGCGGATCAGCCCGGAGGCGCCGATCGGGTTGCTGGACAGCACGCCGCCGGAGGCGTTCCACGGGGTGTCGCCGTCGAGGGCGGTGGCGCCCGACTCGGTGAGTTTCCAGCCCTCGCCCTCGGCGGCGAAGCCGAGGTTCTCCAGCCACATCGGCTCGTACCAGGAGAACGGCACGTACACCTCGGCCACGTCGATCTGCCGGCGCGGGTCGGTGACGCCGGCCTGCCGGTAGACGTCGGCGGCGCAGTCCTTGCCGCCCTGCGGGTTCACGGTGTCGCGGCCGGCCCGGAAGATCGGCTCGGAGCGCATGGCGGTGCCGTGGACCCAGGCGGGCGTGCCGGTGACGGCCGACTCCGACGCCAGCACCATCGCGCAGGCGCCGTCACTGGACGGGCAGGTCTCCAGGTAGCGGATCGGCTCCCACAGCATGGGCGTCGACTCGACCATGGCCCGGTCGATGCCGGGGATCTTGAGGTGGGCGTACGGGTTCTTCAGCGCGTTGAGCCGGTCCTTGACCGCGACGAGCGTGCCGATGTGGTCCGGGGCGCCGGTCCTGCGCATGTACTCCCTGATGTGCGGGGCGAAGTAGCCGCCCGCGCCGACCACCAGCGAGGCGTTGAACGGCAGGTGCGTGGAAAGGGCCCAGGTGGCGTTGGACTCCGACTGCTTCTCGAAGGCCACGACCAGCACCCGGTCGTGCACGCCGCCCTGCACGAGGCTCGCGCCGACCAGTGCGGTGGAGCCACCGACGCTGCCCGCGGTGTGGACCCGCATCATCGGCTTGCCGGCCGCGCCGAGCGCGTCGGCGAGGTACGCCTCGGGCATCATGACGCCCTCGAACAGGTCGGGCGCCTTGCCGATGACGACGGCGTCGATGTCCTTGAACGTCAGGCCGGCGTCCTCCAGCGCCCGGAGCGCGGCCTCGCGCACCAGCCCGGCGATCGACACGTCACGGCGCTTGGTCGTGTAGCGCGTCTGCCCGACGCCGATGACCGCACAGCGGTTGCCCATGTCATGCCTCCAGGACCGTGACGAGGTTGTGCTGCAGGCAGGGGCCGCCGGCGGCGTGGCCGACCGTGCGCGACGCGGTGCCGTCGTGGATGCGCCCGGCCGCCTCGCCGATGCGGATGAGGCCGGCGGCCATGACGGGGTTGGCGGCCAGCGGGCCGCCGGACGGGTTGACCACCGTGTCGGCGGGCAGCTCCAGCGCCCGGCGCAGGACGATCTCCTCGTGGGCGAACTGGGTGTGCAGCTCGGCCACCTCGACGGGCCCCTTGCCGACCCCCGCGGCTCGTGCGGCATCGGCCGCGGAGGCCGACCGGGCAAGATCACGCATACCCAGGTAGTGGGGATCGATGCGATGGGCGATGCCCCTGATGTAGGCGGGACGCGCGCACAGGTCCGCGACGGCGTCGCCGGCCGCGAGCACCACCGCGGCCGCGCCGTCGGTGACGGGCGCGACGTCCGAGATCCTCAGCGGCTCGACGGCGACGTCGTCCGGCAGCTCGTCCGGCAGGTCCAGCGCGTACGGGTTGTCCCGCCCGGCGGCCCGGCTGCGCCGCACGATCGCGTCCAGCTCGGCCCGGTCCGCCTGGACGGCGGCGGCCTGGAGGGCGGCGAAGGACACCTGGTCGAGCCCGAGGGGCGCCAGGTAGTACGGGTCGAGCTGGAGCGTCATGATCGAGCGCAGGTCGCCGAGCGACGACTTGCCGAAGCCGTACACCAGGGCGGTGTCGACGTCGCCGTGCTGGAGCCGCACCCACGCCTCGTACAGCGCCCAGGCGCCGTCCATCTCGACGTGGCTCTCGGAGATCGGCGGCCAGGCGCCGAGCGCGTCGAGAGCGGAGACGAACGAGAACGGCGCGCCCGCGAGGTAGTCGCAGCTCCCCGAGCAGGTGAACCCGAACCGGCGCAGGCCGGTCCGCTCCTTGACCTCCTCGATGACCGGCAGGATCAGCTCGGGCTCCGACAGGCCGGCGTCCGTGCCGGTGTGCTCGGTCTGGGCGAAGGCGACGATGGCCACGTCTCTCATGTCAGCTCCGCGTCTTCCTCGCCGGTGGGGGTGAACCACCGGACGTTCGCCATGGACAGCGTCCGCTCGCTCTCCGGGACCCACTCGGCGCGCACGCGCATGCCCTGGCGCACCTCGTGCGCGGGCACCCCGCCGACGAGCGCGATCATGGGGATGTCCGCGCCGTCGAGCAGGATGTACGCCGAGACGAACGGCACCTCGGGGGCCCGCGGGTCGGGCAGGTTGTTGATGGCGAACGTGGTGATCGTGCCGGTGTCGGGCAGCTCGACCTGCTCGGCGATGCGGCTGCCGCACTCGGGGCAGGAGGCGCGGAAGGGCACGTACACCTTGGCGCAGGTGGGGCACCGGCCGCCGACGAAGACGCCGCGCCGGACGCCTTCGAGGAAGGTCCGCAGCGCGCCGCCGGCCTGGATGCGGTACTCCGGCCGCTCCGGCGAGACGATCATCGTCACCTCGGGCCGGAAGTACGCGATGTCGGTGATCCCGCCCTCGCGCCGCTCCCGCCACACCGGCCAGACGCGGGCGCCGGGCCGCAGCGCCTTGGGATCACCGGCGTCCACGGCGTGGACGAGCGCCGTGTCGGCCCCGTCCAGCCTGATCAGCGCCCAGGCGAACGGCCGGTCGAGCGGGTGCTCGGGGCGGGGCTCCCCGACCCACGCCGACGCCGTCACCGTGCCGGCCGGGCCCACCTCGACGTACTCGTCCGTGACGGCGTCGCCGGTCGCCGGGTCGTACTCCAGGGGCGGCACCAGGACCCGCCCCTCGGCGGTCCTGACCCCGACGATCCGGCCGGCGCGCAGCTCCGTGAGGAAGCGCCCGATCACCGGCCCCGTGCTCCGCGTGTACCCGCCGGGGAACTCCAGCACATGCCGGGCGACCAGCGGTTCGCTCGTCTCCACACGCCCTCCGCTCTGTTGTCGGGTTCTCGTCAGATGGCGCGCTCGCGCCCCTCCCAGTACGGCGCGCGCAGCTTGCGCTTGAGGAGCTTGCCGTTGGGCTCGCGCGGCATCTCCTCGATGAAGTCGATCGTCTTCGGCCACTTCATCCGGGCCAGCCGCCCCTCCAGTGACGCGAGCAGCTCGGCGGCCAGCTCCGGCCCGGGCTCGGACCCGGGCGCGGGCTCGACGACGGCCTTGATCTGCTCGCCCCACTCCTCGTCGGGGATGCCGAAGACGGCCACGTCGGCCACCTTGGGGTGGGTCATCAGCTCGTTCTCGATCTCGGCCGGGTAGATGTTGGCCCCGCCGGAGATGATCATGTCGGACTTGCGGTCGCACAGGTAGAGGTAGCCGTCCTCGTCCAGGTAGCCGACGTCGCCGACGGTGAAGTGGTCCTGGAGGCGGCTCTCCTCGGTCTTGGCCGGGTCGCCCTTGTACTCGAACCTCGCGCCCATCATCTTCATGTAGATCGTGCCGGGGGTGCCGGTCGGTACAGGCTCGCCGTCGTCGTCCACGATGAGCAGCTCGCTGATGGGCCACGCCTTGCCGACGGTGCCGGGGTGCGACTTCCAGCCCTCGGGGGTGGCCAGGGTGCCGCCGCCCTCGGTGGCGGCGTAGTACTCGTAGATGCAGTCGCCCCACCACTCGAACATGGCCCGCTTCACCGGCACCGGGCAGGGCGCGGCGGCGTGAATCATCCACTTCAGCGAGGACAGGTCGTAGGCGTTCCTGGTCTCCTCGGGCAGCGCGAGCAGCCGCTTGAAGTGGGTCGGGACCATGTGGGAGTTGGTGATCCGGTGACGCTCGCACAGCCGCAGCGTCTCCTCGGCGTCCCACTTGTCCATGTAGACGAGCGTGTGGCCCATGTGCAGGGCCGTGCCGCCGAACTGGGTGACGGCGGTGTGGTAGTTGGGCGAGGTGACGAGGTGCGCGTTCGGCCGGCCGGCCGTGATGCCGAACAGGCCGAGCAGGAACGTCATCATCTCGGCGGCGTCGTCGGGGTCGAGGCCGTTGAGCGGGCGCCGGACGCCCTTCGGCTTGCCGGTGGTGCCGGAGGTGTAGTGCATGGTGAGCCCGGCCGTGCGGTCGGGCGGCGCGGTGTCCGGCTGCCCGCCGGTCAGTTCGGTGAGCGGCCGGAAGCCGGGGAGGTCCGCGCCTTCGGGCAGGGCGAAGCGGCGCTCGGGGGCGATGGCCTCGGCCCCCCGCGTGCCCTCGGCGGCGTAGCGGGGGTGCACGAAGAACGCCTTGGCCTCGCTGTCGGCCACGATGTAGGCGATCTCGGGGCCGGTCAGGTGCCAGTTGACGGGCGTGTAGTACCACCCGGCTTGGAGGGCGGCCAGGTACAGGACGAGACCGTCGGCGCCGTTGGGCACCAGGCCGCAGATGCCGTCTCCCGGTTGCAGGCCGAGCTCGCGCAGGCCGTGGACGAGGCGGTTGGAGCGGGCGAGCAGGTCGCCCGCTCGGTGCTCCGTGCCGTCGGGGTCCACGGCGGCGATCCAGCCGGGATCCGCCTGCGCCAGCCTCCAGAATCCGAGCGTGCCCATGGGTACTCCTCGTCAGTGGTCGAGGCGCCGGGTGACCGGGGGATCGCCACAGGACTCCGGCCTGCCAGGCGGAAACGAGAACTTGTTCTCGTTTGCTTGGGCAGCGTAACCCGCCCGGAGAGACCGTAGCAAGCGCTTGATCGCATGACGGCGGCATCTTTCGCGCGCCGCGCGCCGGGGTAGGATCACTGCCTACCAAGCGCAGCATCCGGAGGCGTCCGTGGAGCTCCTTCCGATCAGCACCCCCCACTGCCGCGTCGAACGCGACGGCCACGTCGTGGTCGTCACCATGAACCGACCCGAGGCCCGCAACGCCCTGTCCTCGGACATGCTGGTCGGCCTCGCCTCGGCCTGGGCGTACGTGTCGGAGGAGACGGGGGTCCGCGTCGCGGTCCTGACCGGCGCCGAGGGCACGTTCTGCGCGGGCGCCGACCTCAAGGCGATGGGCACGCCGTCCACGGACCCGGACGTGCAGGCGCGGGCCGCGCGCATCCCCGACTTCCACTGGAAGGGGCTGCTGCGCGCGGACATGCCGACCAAGCCGATCGTGTGCGCCGTCGAGGGGTACGCGGTGGCCGGCGGGACCGAGCTGCTGGTGGGGACGGACCTGCGGATCGTCGCGGAGTCGGCCACGCTGGGGCTGTTCGAGGCCAAGCGGGCGCTGTTCCCCATGGGCGGCAGCGCCGTGCGGCTGCCGCGCCAGATCCCGTACTGCCACGCCATGGATCTCCTGCTCACGGGCCGGTCGGTCACGGCCGCGGAGGCGCTGGCGATGGGGCTGGTCAACCGGGTGGTGCCGGACGGGCAGGCGCTGGCGACGGCGCTGGAGGTGGCGGCCGACGTCGCCGCCTCGGGGCCGCTGGCCGTCCAGGCCATCCTGCGCACCTACCGGGACACGCTCGGCATGCCGGAGGCCGAGGCGCTGAAGGTGTCGGACGACCTGGGCTGGCCGGTGATCGGCTCCGCCGACGCCCGCGAGGGCACCCGAGCCTTCAAGGAGAAGCGCCCGGCCCGCTACGAGGGCAGGTGACTGCGTAGCCCTCTGTGCCACGAGAGGCCGAGCGGCAGCCCCCGGCCGCGACGCGTCGAGCCGGGAGCTGCCGCTCTACACCCGCAACACCGATGACTCCGTCGGCCTCGAGGGGCTGGTGACGGTGGTGCCGGTAGGACCCCTCAGTCGCCGGTGATGCGCTCCAGGCGCTCCAGGGCCTCGCTGTACTGCTCCATCAGGGAGTACATGACGTCGCGGGTGGAGCGGACCTGGTTGGTGAGGCCGATGACCTGGCCCGCCGGGAAGGTCGCCAGCTCGGAGTTGGCCGAGCGGCCGATCCGGCGCAGGGCGTCCGACACCAGCATGAACTGCAGCGGCATCGGCAGCGTCCCCGGCGACTCCTGCGACTCCCAGGCGTCGGTCCACTCGTTCTTCAGCAGGCGGGCCGGCTTGCCCGTCCAGCTCCGCGAGCGGACCGTGTCGCGCGAGGTGGCCTCCAGGATGCGCCGCTTGGCCATCTCCGGCGTGTCGGCCTCCTCGACCGTCAGCCACAGCGAGCCCGTCCAGACGCCCTCGGCGCCCAGCGCCATGCCCGCGGCCATCTGACGGCCGTCGCCGATGCCCCCGGCAGCCAGCACGGGCACGTCCACCGCGTCCACGACCTGCGGGATGAGCACCATGGTGGTGATCTCACCCGTGTGGCCGCCGGCCTCGGTGCCCTGGGCGACCACCACGTCCACGCCCACCTCGACCTGCTTGCGCGCGTGGCGCGGGGTCGAGGCGAGCGCCGCCACCTTGACGCCGTGGGAGTGGGCCAGCTCGACCACGTCGGCCGGGGGCGGGCCGAGGGCGTTGGCGAGCAGCGCGATCGGGTGCCGCAGCGCGACCTCGACCTGCGGCCGGGCGGTGGCGTCGGTCCAGCCGAGCAGGACCTTGCCGGCCTCGGCGTCGGCCGACAGCGGCGGCACGCCGTGAGAGGCCAGCAGGTTCTCGACGAAGGCCCGATGCCCCTCGGGGATCATCGACTGGAGCCGCCCGACCAGTTCCTCCGCCGGGAAGTCCGCGCCCTCGTACGAGGCCGGCATGACGACGTCCACCCCGTACGGCTTGCCGTCGACGTGGTCGTCGATCCACTTGAGCTCCATCTCGAGCTCTTCGGGGGTGAAGTAGAGGGCGCCGAGGACGCCCATCCCGCCGGCGCGGCTGACCGCGGCGACGACGTCCCGGCAGTGGCTGAACGCGAAGATGGGCAGCTCGATTCCGAACATGTCCGTGACACGTGTCCGCATGGCCCGACAATACGACCGCTTAACGGTCAACTGCAACGCGTTCTACTCTAGAACCTTTGGTCGGTACCGGCCAGTAACATCTAAAGGGAACGCGTTCTAGTAACGCGCCGTGACGCGGGAACGCGAAAGGCCCGCGCCGGCGGCGCGGGCCTTTCCGGACTGCGGTGGCGATCTCAGGCGGTCGCCTCCGTGGAGCGGCGGCCGAGCAGGACGCCGGCGCCCACCAGGGCGACGCCGACGATCAGCAGCACCAGCGGGAGGATGTTGCGCAGCAGGTTCATCTTCGACTTGCCGTCCTCGGCCTGCGCGACCAGGTCGTTGACGGTGCGGTCGGTCATCTTGACGTCCGCGACGAAGGCGGGCGAGCGCTCCACGCCGTCCTGGGTCTTGAGCACCTCGTGGCGCTGCTGGTCCTGCCGGACCGGGCTGCCGGTGGTGGGCTCGATGTAGTACGTCACCTTGCCGTCGTACCAGCGGTCCACCTGCACCATCGCGGTGCCGGTCATGCCGAGCACGTTGGCGGGGGCGCTGCGGGTCTCGGTCTTGGTGGGCGGCACGGTCTGCTCGAAGACGTAGACGGGCAGGCCGTTGACGGTGTCCTCGCGGACGAACTGCGCGTCGAACGCCTTGCCGGCCGTGGAGTTGAACACCCGGTAGGTCTTCTTCTCCGTGTCGAAGGGGAACTTGTAGATCTGCCCTTCCAGCGTCACCGGGGTCTTGCCGATGTTGACGTTGCAGCAGTTCAGGCCCACGCCGGTGTACTTGTCGAAGGCGCTGCGCCGGTCGCTGATGACGATCTGCGGCCGGTGGTTGGTGACGTCGTTGACGATGGTGGCCTCGTCCCAGACGACCCGGCTGGAGTTGGCCTCCTTCACGTCACCGCGCGTGGTGACGATGACGTCCAGGTCGGCGGTGAGCACCTTGAGGTCCTGGGTGGAGAAGTACTGCGCGCCCTTGGCCTCCAGTCGCGTGACCCCCCACTGGTTCGCCGGGGCGGAGATGATCTTCCCCGCCGCCCAGAACTTCATGAGGGGCGCCAGGGCGATGAAGAAGGCACCGACCCCGATGAGGACGAGCGTGGAGATGCGACCCATCAAAGGCCTCCGCGATCCTAGAACCTGTTGTCGTCTTGCCGAAACATCCGGCATCAAAGTATGACAGTGAGTGACATGCGTCACTGGCCGGTACGGAGCCGCAATCAAATTGATAGAAACAGGTTCTATCGTGGTTCTCCCTATGAAAGCGGGAAATATGCCCATGCGCGCCGACTTGGCGCGGTCCATCCGGCTCTTCCGGGCGTTCCGCACCGAGCAGGGCGACCAGCAGGGCTACTACACGACGCTCGCGGCCGACACGTCCGGGCTCCTGCGCCGGTACGTGGACCTGCGCGACCGGCTCGTGCTCGACGTGGGCGGCGGCCCCGGCTTCTTCGCCTCGGAGTTCCGCCGCCACGGCGCCCGCTGCGTCTGCGTGGACGTGGACGCGGGTGAGCTGGCCGGCCAGGGCGCGCCCAGCGGCGGCGTGCTGGGCAGCGCGCTGGACCTGCCGCTGCGCGACTCCTCGGTGGACGTCTGCTTCTCCTCCAACGTGCTGGAGCACGTGCCGGAGCCGTGGCGGATGGCCTCCGAGATGGTCAGGGTGACCCGGCCCGGCGGTCTGGTCTTCCTCGCCTACACCAACTGGCTCTCCCCCTGGGGCGGTCACGAGACCTCGCCCTGGCACTACCTGGGCGGACACCGCGCCGCCCAGAAATATCAGGAAAAGTACGGCAAGCCGCCCAAAAACCACTTTGGCCGGAGCCTCTACCCCGTCTCCGTCGCCCACGGCCTGCGCTGGGCCCGCGGAGACCGGCGGGTCGAGCTCGTCGACGCGTTCCCCCGCTACCTGCCCTGGTGGTACCGCCCGATGCTCAAGGTCCCGATCGTCAGGGAGTTCGCCACGTGGAATCTGGTCCTGGTCCTGAGAAAGCGTCCGTGACGACGGCATCCGCCCCGTCCCCCGAGAAGCCCCCTCCCGGCGAGGCCCCGCGCGACAAGGCCGCCCCCAAGGAGGCCGCCCGCAAGGAGGAAGCTGCCCCCCGGGAGGAGACCGCCCGCAACGAGCCCGCCGGGCCGGCTGCGACCGCCGGGGAGGAGGGGGCGCCGCCCGGGCCGCCCGGCGAGCTGCGCGTGGCGCCGCTCGACGCCCCCGCCCGGCGCGACACCGCCCTCGACGGCATCCGCGCCTTGGCCGCCCTCGGCGTGTGGGTGCTGCACGTGGCCGGCAACACCGGCGTGATGTACCGCGACGGGATGTTCGCCTGGATGACGACCCGGCTGGGCATCGCGGTCCCGATCTTCTTCCTGCTGTCCGGCCTGCTGCTGTACCGTCCCTGGGCGCGTGCCGTGCTGGAGGACACCCCCGCGCCCCGCGCCGGCGGCTACCTGTGGCGCCGCGTGCTGCGCGTCATGCCCGCGTACTGGGTGGTGACGACGGTCGCGCTGCTCGCGTGGAGCTCGCTGGACGCCGGCGGCTGGGTCAAGTGGCTGCTCCTGCTCCAGAACTACACCGAGCAGACCCGCGCCCCCGACGGCCTCTACCAGATGTGGACGATGCCGATCGAGATGGCCTTCTACCTGGCGCTGCCGCTGCTGGCCTGGCTGCTGCACCACTGGGCCAGGCGCGGCAACCGGCCGGTCCGGCTGCTCGGCGGCATCGCCGTGCTCCCGCTGGTCTCGATCGGCAGCGCGGTCGCGGCGCACGTCTTCGACCAGCCGCAGCTCGCGCTCTGGCTGCCGCACCACCTCATCTACTTCGGCGCCGGCATGGCCATGGCCGTGCTCTCGGTGTGGATCAAGGAGAGCCGGGTCGTCGACGCGCTCGCGCCGCAGCTCCTCGTCCTCGCGCTGCTGCTGTACGTGGTGCTGAGCACCGAGGTGGCCGGCCCGCGCACGCTCGACCTGCCGAGCCTGTCGCAGTCGATCTGGCGGATGGTCCTGGAGGCCACGGTGGCCGTGCTGGTCGTCGCGCCGTTCGCGCTGGCGGCCCGGCGCGACTCGCTGCGGCACCGGGTGCTCGGCAACCCGGTCACCGCGTACCTGGGCCGGATCTCCTACAGCTTCTTCCTCTGGCACGCGCCGGTGATCACCCTGTACTACAAGGTGACCGACAGCCAGCCGTTCAGCGGCGACTTCGTCAAGGTGGCGATCCTGACGTTCGTCGGCTCGCTCCTCGTGAGCGTGGCCAGCTACCACCTCATCGAGGAGCGGGCGCTCAAGCTGACCGGGCGCCTGTCAGCATCGGCTCCTCCGCCGGAAGCTCCGGCGGAGCGCCGGGCGGAGCCGGTGGGCTGACGAGCCGGGCGAACAGCACGCCCATGGCGGCGCAGGCGACGAGCTGCGGGACGTGGTCGGCGAGCACGTCCACGTCCGCGCCGTAGTCGCGCAGCGCCATGGCGGCGGCCAGCGACGCGGTCGCGAGGCAGAACAGCAGCGCCGCGGCCCAGTGCGGGGCGAGCCACCGGGGCAGCGCCCGCCGGGCCGGGGCCCACAGGACGGCGACGACGGAGACGAGCACCACGAGCATGCCGGACCAGCCCGCCACCCAGGCGCCGAACGCCATGCCCGCGGCGATCGCGTAGGGCATGCGCCAGCCCGCCGGCCGCGAGCGCGAGGCCGCGGCGGTCTCCAGCACGTGCTCGGGGCGCGGGCCGCGCATCACCAGGGCGAGCAGCGCGAGCAGGGCGATGCCGCCGAGCCCGACCGCGAGGGCCAGCCAGTACGGCCGGTCGGGCCCGTACTCCAGCCGGACGGTCCCCGAGGTCCCCGCGGGCAGCTCCCACGCCTGCTTCCAGCCGTCGATGCGGACCGGCCGCAGCGTCTGGCCGTCGATGCTCGCCCGCCAGCCGGCGTTGTAGTTCTCGTTGACCACGAGGAAGGAGTCCTTGGGCGCCATCACCCGCACCTCGCGCTCGGACTGCGTCCACGTGCCGGTAGCCGCGGCGCCCTCGACCTGGAGCGGCTGCTCGGGCAGCGCGCCGACCACCAGGCCGTTGACGGCGAACGGGTCCCAGCCCGCGGCCCGCACCCGGTTGTCGCCCGCCGACAGCGTCACCCTGCCGCAGCCGGTGAAGCGGACGGGCCGCTCCTCCAGCAGGTCGGCGTAGGTGCCGGTGACCCGGGTCTGCACGACCTTGCCGTTCACCCGCAGCTCGGGGCCCTGGCCGCAGGGCAGCCGGAACGGGATGCCCGCGGGCCGGCTGGCCGGGCTGACCCCGGGGATGATCAGCTCGGTCACCTGGAGGCGCCGCGACACGGGGAAGAAGCGCAGCTTGAGCTGCGTCGTGGTGATCGGCTTGAACCTGATGACGCCTCCGGCGTCCACGCGGCCGCTGCGCACCACGCCCCGGTCGCCGACGACGATCAGGTCGAGCGGCTGCTTGTCGCCGCCGGGCCGGGCGACCTGGAGGCGGGAGATCGTCTTCTTGCCGTTCCAGCGCAGGGTGAGCGTGGGCTCGGCGTCGCTGGGCGAGGGCACCCAGGTGGTCGCGGCGTCGGCGTCGAACGCCGACCTCGGCGCCACCACGGGGTCCTTGCTGACCTGCGAGGTGCCCTGGACGCGGGTGAGGTCGTCGCTGAGGCGGCTGTAGCGGTCGACGAGCGTGGAGTCGCGCAGGATCGCGGTGCCCTGGAGGGTGGCGGCGTGCCGGCGCTCGGCCGTGAACGTGCGGTCGAACCCGGCGCCCTCCTCCCCCGGCCGGGCGAGCAGCGGGTTGCACACCCACCGGTCGCGGTTGCGCATGCACTGCGGGCGCGCGTCGAGCCCGCGGTCCATCACGTACGCGTCGCCGCTCCGGCCGGGCAGCCTGATCGTGCGGCCGGGCAGCACGCCGGGGATCGTCATCTCGGTGATGCCGACCCGCTGCACGAAGCTCCAGTCGCTGTTGTACGTGGCGAGGATCGTGATCCGCAGCCAGGTCGTCGCCCCGGGCGGGGCGTGCAGCGTCTGCGGCTCGTTGGTCTGCCGGACGTCCTGGACCAGCCGCCCGCCCTCGCTCTCCACGGCCACCCGCCTGATCGACTGGCCGAGCAGCACGTTGTTGGTGAAGGTGACCTTGAAGTCCGGGATCTCGCGGGGCTGGGGCAGGTCGACGCGCAGCCACTCGCCCTGCGGCCGGTGCCAGCCGCCGCTCTCCCAGCCGGTCTCGAAGTCGCCGTCCATGGCCGCCCACGGGCCGCGTCCGGGGGTGCTCAGCCCGGAGATGGCGTCGGCGTCGGCCACCGAGGAGGAGGCGGTGATGGCGGAGATGCCGTCGTACTCGGCGGTCGCCGTCTCCTCCAGCCAGCCCTTCTCCAGCAGGTCGAGCGCGCGCACGCCGGCGAAGTCGGCGCGCCGGTCGGCGGTCAGCGTGGGCGTCCAGTTCGTCCGGATCTCGCCGAACTGCCGTTCGCGCAGCCGCAGCGCGTCGCTCACCACGGTCGGCACCTCGTACGTGCTCGCGTCGTCGTTGACCAGCACCGGGCCGGTGCCGAGCAGCCCGAGGTCGCCCATCGTGAGCAGCGAGTCGGGGCCGCCGCGCACGCGCACCGCGTCGCCCGCGGGCTCCACGCCGACCAGGTCCGAGCCGCCCGCCACCTCGTACAGCTCCAGGGCGGGAGCAGGCCAGTCGACGGAGTCGACCGCGTCGTCGGTGAAGCCGTCGCCCACCTCGCCGCCGAACGCGCGGACGCGGCTGATGCCGGGCGACTCGCGCAGCGCCTCCTGGATGCGGGAAGGCCAGGCTCCCTGGAGGTTGGCGCGCATCAGGTCGTTGCGGACGAGCAGGTAGTGGACGCCGAGGCGGCGCAACACCTCGGTGAGGCCCGCCGAGCCCTCGCCGGAGGTGAGGCGCTGGTCGACGGCGTCGAGCAGCCGGGTCAGGCCGACCGAGCCGGCGGCCGTGACCTGGCGGGTGGTCCAGCGGGCCTTGAACAGCGGCTGCATGGGGTCGTCCACCGGCCGGCCCCACAGGTACTCGCCGAACTTGGCCCCGGGCACGATCAGCACGCCGTCGTCCCCGGCGTTCTCGTTGACCCAGGCCGCGGCCTGCCGCCAGTAGAGCGGCACCTCCTTGAACGAGCCCGGCATGGCGAGCCCCTGGTTGAAGACCGGGAGCACGAGCCCGGCGAGGGCGGCCAGGGCGATCACGCGCACCGGCAGCCGGACGTTGGCCCGCAGGCGGGCGGCCGGCGGCAGTCCGGCGGTGGGCCGCGCGGCGCGGGCCCGCCGATGGGTGACCGCGAGGAGGTGGGCCAGGCCGAACGCCATCGGCAGCCGTACCAGCGGGTCGAACTTGCGCAGGTTGCGCAGCGGCGCGAGCGGCCCGTCGAGCAGCCAGCGCACCGGCTCGGCGACGATCGGCTCCAGCGCGCTCGTGTGCCCGGCGACCAGCGTGGTGACGCCCACGAGGAACAGCGTGATCACGAAGCCGCGGGCGGGCAGGTCGCGCCGCACCAGCCCGGCCAGGCCGAGCGCGGCCAGCACGCCGGTGACCACGACCATCGCGGCCGAGGTGGCGATGGCGTAGCCCGGGGGCTGCTGGTCCACCCCGTTGACGGTCAGGAAGCGCACCCAGTCGGAGGTGCCGCGCAGCACGTTCGTCAGCGACGTGACCTGCGTCGTCGTGGACGCGGTCTCGGTGTAGGGCAGGAACGAGAACGCGTACCGGCCGACGAGCAGCAGCGGCGCCCACCAGAACAGCGTGGCCACCGTGACCGCGCCCGCCCACCAGCCGAACATCCGCCAGCGCGGCACCGGTCTCGGCCGGGTCAGGATGTACACGACGGGGGCGACGAGGACGGCGAGCACGGCGACGGCGTTCACGCCGCCGCACAGCGCCACGGCCAGCGCCGAGCGGATCGCGCCGCGGGCCCGCTGGCCGGTCTCCGACGCGGTGAGCAGCGGGATGAGGATCCACGGCAGCATCGCGGCGGGCAGCCACTCGATCGAGATCTCGCCGAGGATGGACAGCGCGCGCGGGGCCAGCGCGTACGCCAGGGCGCCGGCGATCCTGGTGCCGGGCGTGCCGATGCCGAGCTGCCGCGTCAGCCGCTCCACGCCGAGGAACGCCACGCTGAGCAGCAGCGTCAGCCAGAGCCGCTGCGTCACCCACGGCTCGACGCCGGCCAGCTCGCCGAGGGCGAAGAAGGGGCCCATGGGGAAGAGGTAGCCGGCGGCCTGGTTCTGGAGCTGGCCGAAGTGCTGGAGGTCCCACAGGTGGGCGGCGCGCTCCAGCCAGCCGAGCGGGTTGAGCGCCAGGTCGATCTTGGTGTCGCCGATGACGCTGCCGGGCCTGGTGGTGAACGACAGCACGGCGAAGCCGAGACAGCAGAGCACCAGCCACAGCCGGTGCCGGGCCTTGTCGGTCACCACCGCTCCTCCCTCAGGGGCGCCGGGGCGGCCCACCCCGGGGCGGGCGCGGGACGGCCGCGCATCAGCTCGGCCATGCGCTCCGCGCTGCTCTGCCACGAGAACCGGTCGGCCCACGTCCGGCAGCGGGCCGCGTAGTCGTCGCTCCGGCCCCCCGCCAGCTCGTCGAGCGCGGCGGAGACGCCCTTGGCCAGGTCGGTGCCCTCGGGCAGCAGCCAGCCGGTCTCTTCGTGCCGTACGGCGTCGCGTAGCCCGTCCACGTCGAAGGCGACGGTCGGGACGCCGAGTGCGGCGGCCTCCAGCACGCACAGCCCCCAGCCCTCGCCCTGGGAGGCGTTGACCTGGAGCCAGGCGGAGGCGATGAGCCGTTCCTTGTCCGCTTCGGACAGGTATCCGTGCATGGTGACGCCCTCCGGCAGCCGGGCGCGCAGGCGCGCCTCCTCGGGGCCCCGCCCGACGACGTCCACGGTGAGGCCGGGCCAGCGCTCCCTCAGCTCGGCCACGGCGTCGAGGAGCAGGTCCACGCGCTTGTGCGCGACGAGCCGGCCGACGCAGACGAGCCGGGGGGCGGCGCTCTTGCGGATCTCGGCGGGCGCGCCGACGCTCACGCCGTTGGGGATGATGTGGATGGGCCCGGTCCAGCCGAGCCGCTCGCGCATGGCTTCCACGGTGGACGGCGACACGGCCACGCTCCGGTGCCGGCGGTAGGTCCAGCGGGAGACCGGCCCCTCCAGGAAGCGGCCGAACGCGGCGAGCCAGCGCGGCAGATGGACACCGAACTGCCGGTCGTGGACGTGGTGGACCACGCAGATCACGCCGGTACGGCGGGGCAGCACCCACGGCGTGAAGAACGGGATGCCGTTCTGGCAGTCGAGCACCACGTCGAACCACGACCGGCGGAACAGCAGCCAGGCCAGTACCCGGGCGTAGACGGAGAACGGCCCGCCCATGCGGGCCAGCCGTACCCCGTCGATCTCCTCGCCGGCGCGTTGACCGGGGGCGCGCGCGGTCACGAAGTGAACGCGGTGGCCCGCCGCCGCGAGGCGGCGGGCCATCTCCCACGCGTAGGTCTCGGCGCCTCCGGCGGCCGGATGCCACGGATCGCGCCAGTTGACGACGGCGATGTTCACGGATATCCGACGGGGTCGAGCGGCGGCTCCCAGGCGGGGGCGGCCGCCGCGCGCGGCTCCGTGCGCAGTGTCAGCCAGATCCGGCCGAGCTCCAGCAGGATGCCGGCGCTGTGCCGGGCCGGCGAGAAGCGCGAGCCGGGCATGTCGCGCCACTGCACGGGGATCTCCAGCACGCTCGCGCCCCGCTCGGCGCATCGGGCGAGCAGCTCGACGTCGAAGGCGAAGCCGGGCGTGCGCAGTCGCGGGGCGACCTCGCGGGCGAGCGCGCCGTCGAAGAACTTGAAGCCGCACTGGGTGTCGCTCACCCCGCGCACCAGCACGCTGGCCATGGCGCGGAAGCCGACGGCGCCCAGCTCGCGCACCCGGCTGTGCCGGTTCTCCACGTCGGAGAAGGCGTGGGCGCGTGAGCCCACGACCACCCGCTCACCGGAGAGCAGCAGGCCGAAGGCGACGTCGATGGCGCGCAGGTCGGTGGCCATGTCCGCGTCCAGGAACCCGACGAACGGAGCGCGGGTCCGAAGCAGGCCGGCGCGGACGGCGGCCCCCTTGCCGGGGATCTCGCACCGGGTCAACCGGACCGGGACCTTTCCCCGCGGCCAGGTCCTGACGATCTCAGCGGTGGAGTCCGTGCTGTTGTTGTCGACGACGATGACGGCGGTCGGGAACGGCATGCGGGCAAGCTTCGCGCACAGCTGCAGGAGCCCCCCGGGGAGTCGTCCTTCCTCGTTGTAGGCAGGAATGACGATCTCGAGCAGTGGTGGTCGGCTCGTCCTCTCGTCCCCTTGGCGGGAGGGCGGCATGACGGTGGTGACTACCGGTCGCCGTAGTTGTAGAGCGGCTGGTTCACGGGCGTCGCGGTGGCGCCGGTGAAGGACACCGTCGTGACGGTCGCGACGAGGGCGGCCACGGCGACGCCGATGATCGCTGCTAAGAGGATCTTAATCACTGGGGGGTTCCTCCTGGGGCGCGGGCACTTGGGGGGGACCGTCACCAACCTAGAACCAATTCTCGCTACTCGGAAGTAGCTAAACGAAATCTTAATAAAGCCACTGATCAAAGGACCTATTCGGACGAACCTTGAGCAATCGGCCCGCCGAAACGATACAGCCGCAGCTCAGGAGTGTCCACGACCAGCTCCGCCCCCCGCAGCCGGAGGTCGAAGTCGCGGCGCTCGGCCGGGGTCCCCGCGTCCACGACGACGTACCGGAACCCCGCTCCCGCAAGGCTTCGCGAGGGCGCTTCTAGTACGCGTTCTACCATTTGCGCCCGGTCGTCCTCGCTGGGAACGATCAGGTGGCCGACGCGCACGGTGTCGTTGGCGACCACCTCGCGGCCCCGGCCGCCGAAGAAGCGCTGCGCCGGGTCCAGCACCGGACGCCCGCCGTTCCAGGGGAAGCGCCGGTACGACTCGAACGGCAGGACGAGCACGTCGCCCGGCTCCGGATCGCCCCGGACCAGCTCGCGGGCGGCCGTCCAGCTCACCGGGTACGCCACGGCCCGCAGCGCCCCCGCCCCGCCCCACGCCATCGTGGGCAGTACGGCGAGGGGCACCGCCACCAGGGCAGCGACCCACCGGCCGCCTCCGGCGAGCGCCCGGGACGCCGCGGCGGCGGCCAGCCCCAGGCCGGCGGCCTCCAGCAGCGCGAGGGGCGCGACGAACTGCTGGGCGTCCCGGAACACCGCGAACCCGCCCCAGAGGTGGATCAGCCAGGTGAGCACGGCCCGGCCCGGAGCGGTCACACCCAGACACGCGACCCCGAACCCGGCGACGGCCGCCACCGCCAGCCCCCACCGCCAGGGCAGCCCGTCCCCTCGCCCGGCCCGCCCCTCTGCGGACCGCCCCTCTGCGGACCGCCCCTCTACGGCCCGCCCCCGGTCCGCGCCCGCCTCCCGGAGCACCACCCGTCGTCGCCAGGAGAAACCGGCGAAGGCCGCGAAGCCCGCCACACCGGCCAGGGCGAGCAGCAGCCGGGCCGCCGCCCCCACCGGCGAGCCGTACCCGGCCGGAACCGCGTACGCGTTCCAGATCCCGCCCAGCGACAGCAGGCTCCCCACCGCGCCGAACGGCCCGTCCGCCCGCGCCGCGAACGCCTCCACCCCGACCCCGTCGCCCGTCACCGCGGCGGGCCGCAGCAGCGCGGGCACCAGCCACGGCAGGCTGAACACCGCCAGCACCAGGGCCACCACGCAGACTCGCCGCACCCGCCGCCAGGCCGGCGCGACGGGAAGGGCCGTCAGCGCCGTGACCGTCATGGCCGCGAAGCCGCCCACCGCCGCGGGCAGCACCGCCGCCGCGAACTGCCTCGCCGACAGGGCCGGGGACGACGCCGCGGCCACCGCCCACGGCAGCCCCGCGTACCCCAGCAGCAGCGCCCACTGCCCCATCAGCAGCCGCTCGGCCACGTACGGGTTCCACACGTAGCAGGCCCCGGCCACGAGCCCCGGCCCGAGCCCGTCCGACGGCACCAGCCGCGCCGCCCCCGAGCATCCGAGCATGAACACCAGCAGCAGGATCGCCTTCTGCACCAGCTCCCCGGGCAGCACGGCAGACAGGGCCGTGACCACCGCGTCGCTCGGCACCACCCGCGGCGCGCCGCCCGACAACCCGAACGTGAAGCGCGAGAACTCCGGGTCCGGCACGAACACCATGTCCTGCGCCAGCACGAACCCCCGCCCCAGGGCGGGCCCGAGCGCGAGGCAGCCCAGCACGAGGCCGAGCAGGGCGGCGGCCGGGGTCCGGGACATCCCGCTATGACATCACAACCACACAACGGGCATTCCCCCTCAATCCCCGCGTGGATACGCTTCGCAGCGGGGAACCGGGGGGACCGCTCCAGCGGGAGGACGGGGTGACGAGCGAGGAGGCGGCGACAGCCCGCCCCAGACAGGACGAGGCGGAAGCACGCCCGAGGCAGCACGGCGACATCGTGCTGGCCGCGGCCATCGCCATGATCGCCGTCCAGCTCGTCTGGCGGTTCGACTTCGTCCGCCGGACGTACTTCCGCCAGGACGACTTCACCTTCATCGCCCGTGGCCTGGAGCACGACCTGACGTGGGACTACCTCATGCGGGTGGACTACGGGCACCTGATGCCGGGGCCGTTCGCGATCCACTGGGCGATGGGGCGGCTCGGCGTCTACAACGACGTGCTCGCCCACCTCGTCACGCTGGGCCTGCTGGCCGCCGCGGCGTTCGCGCTGCTGCGGCTGCTGCGGCTGCTGTTCGGCACGCGGCCGGCGATCCTCGTGCCGCTCGGGTTCTACCTGCTGACGCCGCTGACGGTCTCGTCGCTGTCGTGGTGGGCCGTGGTCATCGAGACGCTGCCGTTCCAGATCGCGCTGGCCATGGCGCTGAGCTCGCAGGTCCACCACGCCCGCACCGGGCGCTTCCGGCACGCGCTGGCGGTGGCCGGCTGGGCGGTGTTCGCCATGGTGTTCTTCGTCAAGGCGCCGTTCATCCTCGTGCTGGCGTTCGCTCTGACGGTCGGCTGGTTCCCCCGGGCCCGCCGCCGCGCCGGCGCGTGGCTGCTCCATCTCGCCGTCGTCGCCGGCTACGCGGTGGTGTTCTTCCGGCAGCTCTTCACCTCCGTGCAGCTCACCAACGACACGGTACGGCCGGCGTTCCCGGACCCGGGCGTGGCCGCGAGCTTCGCGTGGAAGCTGCTGTCCGCCTCCCTGGTGCCGGGAGCCCTCGGCGGACCGTGGCAGTGGTACCCGATCAGCGAGGACTACGCCATCGCCGCCGCCCCCCAGGCGCTCACCTGGGCCGCCCTCGGCGTCGCGGCCCTCGCGGTCGGCGTGTCGCTGTGGTACCGCAGGCGGGCCTGGCTGGCCTGGCTGATGCTGCTCGGCTACTTCGTGCTGGCCGACGTGGTGCCCGTCATGATCGGGCGCATCGTGCAGCTCGGCCCCGACCTCGGCGGGCAGGAGCTGCGGTACGTCTCCTCGACCGCGATGGTGCTGGCCGTCGTGATCGGTCTCGCGTTCATCCCGGTGCTCGGGGAGCGCGCCCCCTGGCGGCGCCCCGCCCCGGGACCGCGCCGGCTGCCACGGGTACGCGCCGCCCTGCGGTACGCGTGGGTGCCGGTGGCCGCCGCGTTCGCCGCCGGCTCGGTCTGGTCGGCCGTCGCGTACACGCGGATGCCGCTCGGCGAGCACGTGAAGAGCTACGTCGCGACGGGCCGCGCGGCGCTCGCCCGCGCCCCGATCAACGCGGTCATCCTGGACGCGCACGTGCCCGCGAGGGTCGTGCTGCCGCTGTTCTTCCGCGACTACGCGCTGGCCTCCCGGGTGCTGGGCCCCGTCGCGCCCAACCCGGTGACCTGGACGCGGCGGCTCACCGGTCCCGTCGCCAACCCGCTGGCCTTCGACGACGCCGGCCGCCTGCGCCCGGTGGACATCCAGGGCATGACGATCCCCCAGCGCGGCGGCTGCACGCCGGTCTCCGCCAAGGAGAAGCGCTTCAGGCTGCCCGCGGCCCTGCCGGACGGCGAGTGGACCGTGCAGGTCGGCTACCTCAACCCCACGCCGTCCACGATCGCGGTGCGGCTCGGGGGGCCGGTGACGACGGTGCCGGCGGGCAAGGACTTCGGCTGGACGTTCGCCACGGTCAAGGGCGGCGGGGCCGACGTGGTCATCCGCTCGCTCGACGGCCGTACGGTGTGCGTGGGCGAGATCAGGCTGGGCGTTCCGCGCCCCGCCGCGAACGGCACCCCGACCCCGCTCCAGCCGGTCAGCCCGTGAGTCCCCCGTAGGGGGCCGGTCGATCGGTGGCCGGCCCCCACCTCTACGCGGCCCCCGCGGTCAGCGGCCGGGCTCCGGGTCCCGGGGCAGGCCGAGCATGCGCTCGCCGATGATGTTGAGCTGAACCTCCGTCGTCCCGCCGTAGATGGTCATGGCGCGCGTGGCGAGCACCGCCCGGTTCCAGTAGCCGGCGTCGCCGAGCGACATGTCGGCCGCCACCACCGCCGCCGGGCCGAGCAGCGAGACCGCGGTCTCCGACACGTGCTGGGCGTGGGCGGTGGACAGCAGCTTGCGCACCGACGCGTCGGCGCCCGGCTCGGAGCCGGCCAGCTGCTTGAGCGTGACCCGCAGCGACAGCGCGTTGATCGAGTGGCCCTCGCAGATCACCTCGGCCACCTGGTGCGCCTCGGCCGGGGTCAGCTCCCGCCCGAGCCGGCCGGCCAGTCCCAGCAGGTCGGGCACCGACGCCCCGGTGCCGCCCGAGCCGGAGGAGAGCGAGACGCGCTCGTTGGACAGCGTGTTGCGCGCCACCCGCCAGCCGTCGCCCACCGCGCCGACCACCAGGTCGTCGGGCACGAAGACGTCGTCGAGGAACACCTCGTTGAACAGGTTCTCGCCGGTCATCTCGGTCAGCGGCCGGACGGTCACGCCGGGCGCCTTCATGTCGACGAGGAAGTACGTGATGCCCTCGTGCTTGGAGCCGGCCGAGGAGTTGCGGGCGATGCAGATGCCCCACTCGGCGACGTGCGCGACCGAGGTCCAGATCTTCTGGCCGTTGAGCCGCCAGCCGCCCTCGACCTGCTCCGCCTTCATCTGCAGCGACGCCAGGTCGGAGCCCGCGCCGGGCTCGGAGAAGAGCTGGCACCAGATCATCTCGCCGCTGAGCGTCTTGGGCAGGAAGCGCTCCTGCTGCTCCGGCGTGCCGTACGAGACGATCGACGGCACCACCCACGCACCGATGATCATGGCGGGGAGGCGTACCCGGGCGGCCTTCAGCTCCTGCGCGATCAGCACCTGCTCCAGGGGCGAGGCGGCGCGGCCCCACGGCTTGGGCAGGTGCGGCATGACGAAGCCGCGCGCGGCCAGCGCCCGCTTCTGCTCCGCGCCCTCCAGCGCCTTGATCTCGGCGATCTCTGCGCGGATGGACTCGCGCAGTTCCTCGGCGTCCTCCGGCAGGTCGATCTCCATCTCCCGCGACACGCCGCGCAGGGCCAGGTCGGTGACGGCGGCGGCCCAGCCGGCCGACGGGCCGAGGAGCGCGCGCAGCGTCAGCGCGCGCCGGTAGTAGAGGTGGGCGTCGTGCTCGAAGGTGTAGCCGATGCCGCCGAACGTCTGGATGGCGTCCTGGGCGCACCGCACGGCCGCGTCGGGGGCCATCACCCCGGCGATCGCGGCGGCGTACTCCAGCTCGGCGCCCTCGGCGCGGGTGGCGTCCCAGACGGTCGCGCGGGCCTGCTCCAGCGCCACGAGCATCCGCGACAGCTTGTGCTTGATGCCCTGGAACTGGCCGATCGGGCGGCCGAACTGGACGCGTACCTTGGCGTAGTCGGAGGCGGCGCGCACGCACCACGCGGCCAGGCCCGCGGCCTCGGCGCCGAGCAGGACGGCGGCCAGGTTGCGCACGTCGAGACCCTCGACGCCCTCCAGCACCCGCCCGGCGGGCACGGCCACCTCCGCCAGCTCGACCTTCGCCGACGACCGGGTGAGGTCCAGGGACTTCAGCGGGGTGACGGCCGCGGCGGCGGCGTCGAGCGCGATCCACACCTCGCCGCCGTCAGCCGACACGGGCAGCACCAGCACGTCCGCGGACGCCCCGCCCAGCACCGGCTCGACGGAGCCCGAGACCACCAGCGACCCGTCGCCGGCGAGCGTCCCCGTCAGCCCGCCCGCGTTCCCGAATGCCGGGCCGGTCAGCGCCACGGCGCCCGTGAGCGTGCCGTCGGCGAGGTCGGGGAGCAGGTCATGGCGCTTGGAGGCGTGCACCACCGCGCTCGCGAGCACGGTCGGCACGTACGGCCCCGGCGCCAGCCGCTCGGCCAGCGCCTCGACGGCCACCGCGGCCTCCAGCAGCCCGTAACCGGAACCGCCGGCCTCCTCGGGCAGGTGCAGCCCCAGCAGCCCCTGCTCGGCGAGTCCCGACCAGAACGAGGGCCGCTCGTCCGTCACGGTTCGCGGCAGCTCGGCGGGGATGTTCCGCTCGGCCCAGCCGCTCACCGACTCGCGGAGCGCCTCGTGCTCCTCGTTCAACCCGATCGCCATCGCTCATCCTCCAGCCGAGGTCCCGGTCATGCCAGAACCATATTCTAGAGGATGCTTCTGGGGCTAAGGGAACAAGTCCGGACTCGCCTTCACCCGGCGATGGCGGCCAGCATGAGACGCCGGGCGCGGGCCGGCGCGGCGGGGTCGCCGAGCAGCTGAATCTCCTGATTGGCGGCCATCGCGATCCCGGTCAGAGTCGTCACGAGGTCGTCCGCGTCCAGTGTCGTCGCGATGTCGCCCGCGGCCTGAGCGATCACGACCTGCTCGCGGAGGAAGGCCCGCCATCGGGCCACGACGCCGAGGAGGAAGCTCCGCAACTCGCCCGGCCGGCCATCCAGCTCACAGGACGCGGCGGTGACGAAGCAGCCGTTGGGGAACGGGCCGCCGTCCAGGTAGCCGCACCACAGGCCGATGACCGCCCGCAGACGTCGCAGGCCCGGCTCCGCCTTCTCGCTCGGCGCCACCACGGCCGCAATGAACATGTCGGCCGCCTTGCCGAGAACGGCGAGTTGCAGGTCGGCGCGGGAGCCGAAGGGGCCGACGACGCCCGCCTTGCTCATGCCGAGGGCTTGAGCCAGGGAGCCGATGGTCAGCGCGTCGAGGCCGTCGGTGGAGGCTTTCGTGACGCCGGTGGCGACGATCCGGTCGCGGGTCTGCCGGGCCGCCTCGGCGGATCTTCTCATGATTGACGAGTTTAGCAAACGATCGTACGCTAACCACTCGCAACGAACGGTCGTACGCCAAAGGAGTCCGAAGATGCGCGTTCGATGGCTGGGCTGGGCCGGGGTGGAGCTGGAGGCACAGGGCCAGAGCGTGGTGATCGACCTGCTCGGCCGCCCGGAAGGCGTGCTGGAGGACACCCCGCTGTCGGCGCCCATGCCGAAGGTCGTCCGGCCGCGCACCGAGGGGGACGTGATCGCCGGGCTGTGCACGCACCTGCACCGGGACCACACCGACGCCGCGGCACTGGCCGACGCGCTCCGCCCCGACGGCCGGGTGCTGCACCCCGCGTCCTTCGGCGGCGACGACCACGAGAACCTCTGGACGCTCAAGGCCGACCGCGAACTCGACGAACGGAACCTGTCCCGGCGCCCGATGGAGCCGTGGGAGTCCATCACGATCGGCCCCTTCACGATCGCGGCCGTCCCAGCCGTCGACACTCTCGGCGACCCGCAGGTGTCCTGGGCCGTCGAAGCCGGCGGCAAACGGGTGCTGCACCTGGGCGACAGCATGTTCCACGGCTACTGGTGGCGCGCCGCCCACCGGTTCGGGCCGTTCGACGCGGTGCTCACTCCCATCAACGGGCCCACCGTGTGCTTCCCGCACTGTCAGCCCCCGAGCCCCTACCCGGCCTCGCTCGACGCCGGCCAGGCGGCCGTGGCCGCGCGCCTGCTGGGAGCGAGGATCGTGGTGCCGATCCACTACGACGGGTTCCACCTCGACGGCTTCTACACCACCCAGCCCGGCGAGCTGTCCCGATTCCTGGACGCCACCTCCGGCGAGACCTACGAGGTCGCCGCCCTCGAACAGGGCGAGGACATCACCCTCTGACCGCCGGCCCCGCTCAGGGCCTGCCCGTCTAGGCGGGAGCGATCCGGTCGGCCAGGGTGTTCAGGTCACGCCAGCGGGACTTGCCGCTCTCCGGGATCGAGGCGAACAGCATGGCGGGCTTCGCCCGGCCCGAGTTCACGACCGAGACGAGGGCCTGGGCCACCTGCGGCCCGCCGTCCGTCTCGTAGGTGACCTTGAAGGCGAGCGTCCAGCCCTGGCCCAGGGCGGCCCGCTCGGAGCCCGTCCAGCTCAGGGTGGCGCCGGCCGGATACTGGGCGCCGAGCGCCCACTTCGCGGCGCGCGCGGCCAGCTTGCGGTAGTCCGACTCCTTCGACGGCGGGGTCGCGGGGGCCGCGCCCGGCAGCGGCGCCGAGCCGATCAGCGCGCCCGGGGTGCCCTGTGCGCCCGCCTTGCCGGCGCGCTGCGCCACCGTGAACGGCGCGGCCGTGGCCGTCTTCCACGGCGAGCCGAGACGCGGGTACGACAGGCCGGCCTTCTGGTCGTCCACCAGGCCGATCACGACCGAGGCCGTGCCGGGCAGCACGGCGTACTCCTTGGCCGCGGGCACGGACGGCAACGCCACCGCGGTCGGCGACGGCGTGGCCGAGTCCGCTGCCGAGTTCGCGGCCGACGGGACCGCGGCCGTCGGCTCCGCGGCGGCGGGCGGGGGCGGGATCGAGCCGCCCTGCGGCTGCTGGTTCTTGGGCACGTCGCCGGAGAAGAGGGTGAAGATGAGGATCACGGCCGCGATGGTGGCGATGATCGCGCCGAGGAGGTAGACGACCCGGATGGGGACGTCGCCGATGCGGCTGATCAGGCCCGACTTGGGCGGCGCCGGGGGAAGGGTCGGCGGCATGGGGTAGGGCTGCCTCGGCGAGTGCTGCGCCGGGGACCCCGGCCCGGAGCCCACCCGGGTCGCCGCGCCGCTCCCCGGGCCGTACGGCGAGGCGGCCTGCGGCCCGGACCGCGGCTGCGACCCGTACGGCGGGGTGCCCTGGGGACCGGAGCGAGGCTGGGGAGTGGGCTGGGGGCCGGAACGGGGCTGCGGGCCGTACGGCGAGGTGGGCTGGGGGCCGGACGGGCGGGGCACGGGCGGCCGGGAGATCCTGACCGTCTCATCCACGGGGCCGGCCGTCTCGTCCGCGGGCACGACGATCTTCCGGAAGGGGGTCGTGGGAGCATCTTGAGAGGGCTGCTGGTCACCGACGTCCGCCATGACCTTGAGGTTACGTCACTTCACACCAGGATATTTCCGCCATGTCCCGGCCAGAATTTTATTCTGCGACCGCCAGTCCCCACCTACACACCCCGACACATCCCCAAAATCCCCGCAACACCTTTGAACAGGACAAACGTCACAAAGGCGTATCTTTCACCGCCCACAGGGCAGGTACCACCGCATGAGGAAGATCGTCGCGGGATTCACCCTGACTTTCCTGCTGACCGGCTGCGCGGCGCTCCCGTCCGCCGTCACCGCCGGCCCCACGACGCCCTCCACAGGCGCCCCTTCCGCCATCCCGCCCAGCGCCACCGCGACGACCAGTCCTCCGCCCGGCGCGGGCGCCCCGGCGTCGCCCCAGGCGCTGGAGACCGCGTACGAGCAGGTCATCAAGGAGGTCCTGCCGTCGATCGTGCAGATCACCACCAAGGTGGGCCTCGGCTCCGGGATCGTGTACGACACCGCGGGCCACGTCCTCACCAACGCGCACGTGGTCGGCGAGGCCACGCAGATGCAGGTGACCCTCGCCACCGGCGGCACCGCCCGCACCGCCCGGCTGGTCAAGTCGTTCCCCGCCGGCGACCTCGCGGTGATCAAGGTGGACGACCCGAAGGGGTTGAAGCCGGCCCGGTTCGGCGACTCCTCCAAGCTGCGCGTCGGCCAGCTCGTGCTGGCCATGGGCAACCCGCTCGGCCTGTCGGGCAGCGTGACGGACGGCATCGTCTCCGCCCTCGGCCGTACGGTCAGCGAGCCGCAGGACCCTGACTCCCCCGGCGCGACGATCGCCAACGCGATCCAGACCTCGGCCGCCATCAACCCCGGCAACAGCGGCGGCGCCCTGGTGGACCTGTCCGGCCAGGTCATCGGCATCCCGACTCTCGCCGCCACGGACCCGAACCTGGGGGGCGGCGCGGCGCCCGGCATCGGCTTCGCCATCCCCAGCAACACCGCCACGGACATCGCCGTCCAGATCATCCGCAACGGCAAGGTCACCAACACGCACCGCGCCGCCCTCGGCATCCGGGGCAGCACGGTCGTCGGCGAGGACGGGCAGCCCGCCGGGGTCGGGGTGATCGGCGTCGAGAACGGCAGCGGCGCCCAGAAGGCGGGCATCCAGCCGGGCGACGTGGTCGTCTCGATCAACGGCACCGAGACGCCGACCATGTCCGCCCTGTCGGAGGTGCTGACCACGCTCAAGCCCGGCGCCCAGGTCAAGGTCGGCCTCGTCCGCTCGGACGGCAGCCAGGCCACCGTCACGGCCACCCTGGGCGAGCTGCCCGGCGACTGAGCGCGGCCACGGCGTCCCCGGGCGGTTCACCAGGCTGCCCACCGAGGAGGCCGGGGCCGGCCACCGCGGCGCCCCGGCTCACTGGCGCGCGTCGAAGACGATCTCCACGCGGCGGTTCCTGGCCCGGTTGCCCTCCACGGGCTTGCCCTCGACGATGTTCGGCAGCTTGGGGCGGCTCTCGCCGTACCCCTGCGCCTGGAGCGTGACGCCCGCGCCCGCCAGCAGCCCGCGCAGCGCCTGCTCCACGGCCTGGGCGCGACGCTGGGACAGACGCAGGTTGTACGCGTCGGAGCCCTGGTCGTCCGTGTGCCCCCGCACGTTGACGACGCCGCCCGCGCCCTCGGTCCTGACCTGCTCGGCGACGCCCTGCAGCCGCTTCCGCGCGGCGCCGGTCAGCGCCCACTTGTCCAGGGCGAACAGCACGTCGCTGGTCAGCGCGACCGTGACCTGGGTGCCCTGCTTGGTCTCGCTCCGGGTGCCGTCGAGCGACTCGACCTCGCCGATGATGTCCTCGACGGGCAGCACGAGGTCCTCCACGGGCGCGTACGCGTCCGAGGGGACGGGGACGGGCGGGGCGGTGGGGCTGAACAGAGGGGTCGCCGGCAGCAGCAGCCCGGCGGCGACGCCGAGGGAGGCGACGCTAAGAAATCGGGACATCGGTGAGCACGCCGATCATCGGCATCTCCACGTTGATCTTCGTGACGTCCGCGGGCGGGGCCGCGAAGACCGCGTAGAACGAGCCGGTGGCGCCGTTCTCCAGGAACTGCCCCTGAGTCCTGGAGCAGACGCACTGGCTGTCGGCGTCCGTGCCGTTGCGGGCCACGCGGTAGCGCTTGGCGTTGACCGGGTCGATCAGCGAGACGCCGGACACCGTCATGTCCAGGATGGCGGTGCCCATGCCGTTGTGCATGTTGACCTTGCCGTCGAGGGCGGTGACGGTCCAGGTGAGGGTGGCGGTCCTGCCCTGGCGCCGCAGGCCGGTGATGTCCACCCGGGCTTTGCCGCTCATGCCGCCGGAGGTCGCGGCGGCCTCGCGGGTGGCGATCACCTCGGTCTGCTGGGGCGTGGCGGGGGCGGTGGTGGTGGTCTCGGTCCGCGCCGTGGTCTGCTGCGCCTGTCTGCCCTCGCCACCGCCGCTCTGCTGACCACCGGGAATCACCCCGCAGCCGGTCAGCGCCACGGCCGTGACGGCCAGCGCGATCGTCTTCCGCATGATCGTGGATCACCTCTCGGGAACGTCACCGGCGCCCGGGACCCCGGGTCACCGCAGGCGTAAGACTCTCCCATAACCCGGGCAAACGCCTCAACTTTCACTGTTGTCACAGGTCAGCGGCCGTCAAGGCCTTCGCAACCGGTTCGTCCTCATAATCAGGCGCCAACCAGGCGAAAAAACCCAGACGCGGCCGCCAGATGAGGACACGACCATGCGACGCCTACCGAGGGTGATCACACCCGCACTCGCCGGCCTGCTCATCGCGGCCCTGGCCGCCACCGCGCAGCCCGCCCAGGCCGCCCAGGTCGCCCAGACTGCCCGGAACGCCCAGGCGGCGGCCGGCGCTCCCGCCACGCTCGCCGCGTACTACGGCCAGCGGCCGGCCTGGACCGCGTGCGGCGGCGCCTACCAGTGCGCCAAGCTCAAGGTGCCCCTCGACTACGCCAAGCCGGCCGGCGACCGGATCGACATCGCGATGATCCGCCTGCCCGCCACCGGCAGACGGCTCGGATCGGTCGTCATCAACCCCGGCGGCCCCGGCGGGTCGGGCGTCGAGGCGGCCAGGAACGCCGACGCCTTCCTCTCCCCCGCCGTCCGCGCCCGGTTCGACCTGGTCGGCTTCGACCCCCGGGGCGTCGGAGCCTCCACCCCAGTGCGCTGCTTCACCGACGCCCAGCTCGACTCCTACTACGCCATCGACCGGACGCCTGACACCGCCTACGAGGTCAGGAACCTCGACCTGGCCCAGAAGCAGTTCGCCCAGGCGTGCAAGGCCCGTTCCGGCAGGCTGCTGCCCCACCTCGGCACCCGCGACGCGGCCCGCGACATGGACGTGCTGCGCGCCGCCCTCGGCGAGTCGCGCCTGACGTACGTGGGCTACTCCTACGGCACCTTCCTCGGCGCCACGTACGCCGACCTGTTCCCCGGCAAGGTGCGCGCCCTGGTGCTCGACGGCGCCATGGACCCCACCCGCACCGGCGACGAGGTCGGCACCGGCCAGTCCGGCGGCTTCGGCGTGGCCTTCGAGTCGTTCCTGCGCGACTGCTTCAAGCGCGCCGACTGCCCGTTCCGGACGCACCGGCCGAGCGCGGCCAACAAGAAGCTCGAGGCGCTGCTCAAGCGGGTGGACAGGGCCCCGCTGCGCAACGAGTACGACGGCAGGCAGGTCAGTGAGTCGATCGTGATCACGGGGATCATGTCGGCCCTCTACAGCGAGTCGGCCTGGCCCATGCTGCGCCAGGCGCTGGCCGACGCGTTCCAGGGTGACGGGACGAGACTGCTGCTGCTCGCGGACCTGTACAACGAGCGCAAGGCCGACGGGACGTACGCCAACAGCTTCGCCGCGCAGGAGGCCGTCAACTGCCTGGACCACCCGGCCACCCGCAGGGCCGACCCGAAGAACGGGACCACGCCGTGCGACTACTGGCCGGTCAAGCGCAGGCAGTCGACCCGGCCGATGCGGGCCGACGGCGCGCCGCCCATCCTGGTGATCGGCACGCTGCGCGACCCGGCCACGCCGTACAAGTGGGCGCAGGCGCTGGCCTCGCAGCTCTCGTCCGGCGTGCTGCTCACGTTCGACGGCGACGGCCACACCGCCTACCGCAAGGGCTCGGCGTGCGTGGACCGTTACGTGGACCGGTACCTGCTCACGCGGACCGCCCCGGCGAACGGCACGAACTGCCCGAAGATCAAGATCGCGCCGTCCCGGTGACGCCTCCCGCCCGGGCCGTCAGGCGACCGGGCGGATCCGGTCGCCGGTCTTCTCCCGGAGCGCGGCTTCCAGCCGGTCGCGGGCCTCGGTCTGGGCGGCGATGCGTTCGTTGAGCACCGCCAGCCGCTCCAACGCGACCCGCAGTGCCCGCGCTGTCGTCCCGGTCGCCGTGGCCAGCTCACCGATCCGCACCCGTTCCACCTCCCGGGCCACTCCTATCACGCCACGACCGCTCCGCCGTCGACGGGAACGGGAGCGACGAGATTGGTGGCAAGCTGAGCCTCGATCATGTCCGGCGTCAGCGCGTCAAGGGCGCCGCTGCGCACGATGCCCGCGTTGTTGACCAGGACGTCCAACCGGCCGCAGGTCTCCAGCACGGCCTGGATGATCCGTCGCGGCTCGCCCTCGGCGGTGATGTCGGCGGCCAGCGGCGTGATCCGGCCGTACCCGGTAGCGGTCTCTTCGAGCGGTTCCTCTCGCCGTCCTATCGCGAACACGTGCGCGCCCTCGGCCGCGAACGCGCGGGCGGTGGCCCGCCCGATCCCGGTGCCGGCTCCGGTGACGGCGACGATCCTGCTGCTCTGCGGTGCGATGCTGTCCATGCCGGTCATCGTGCAACCCTGACGCCAGCGGCAAGGTCAAGCAGCCCGCGCGGCTCAGCGCTCGAGCACGTACGGCATAGCCCGGTCGAGCCCGAGCCGCTCCCCGCCGCGGAAGGCCGCCGTGTACGCCCGCCGCCCCAGCGCCTCGCGGGCGCGCGCCACACAGTTCTCGTGGTCGCGTATGTGCGGCCAGTACGTGGCGGGCGAGGCGCCCATCGCCTGCCAGAGCGCGTTGGCGACCCCCAGCATGCGGGCGGCGCGCTCGTACCGGCCGTACCAGCCGGCGATCCAGGCCAGGACCTCGACGCATTCCGCGAGTCCCCACCTGTCGTTGATGGTCCGCCTGATCGCCATCGCCTCCTTCAGCATCGCCTCCGCCCGATCCGGATGGCCCTGGTGCCAGGCGGCGACCCCGACGACGAACAGCGCGTACCCACGCGAGGGCTCGGCGCGCCGCTTCTCGCACAGCGTCAGGAACTCCTGGGCCAGCTCACCGGCGCGCTCGGGGTCCTCCTCGACGCTGAACGAGGCGTCGTAGTACAGGTTGATGCCCAGGGCGCTGAGGTCGCCGCGGTCGACGTGGCCGGCCCGGGCCTTCTCCATGAGGGCCATCCCGCTCCTGGCGTCGCCCTCCGAGAAGGCGACCATGGCGGAGACCTGCGTCGCGAACGCCCGCGTCTCGTCGTCGCCGGCCTCGCGCGCCAGCCGCTGGGCGTCCTCCAGCATGCCTTCCGCCTCGGCGCGGTCGCCCTGGTACAGGGCGAGCGTCGCGGACGCCCACAGCCCGGTCCGGCGGGCCCGCGAGTCCGCGGGCACGAGTTCGAGCCCGCGTTGCAGCCAGTGGCGGCCCTCCGTCATGGAGCCCGCGAGGATCCAGTAGCCCCACATCGCGGACACCATGTCGAGCCCGCCGGCCGCCTCCTCCGGCCGGGAGTACGACAGTTCGAGGGCGACGCGGATGTTGGGCAGCTCCGCCGCCAGCAGACGGTAGTGGGCGAGCTGCTCGGGCACCAGCCGGTCCACCCGCCGCTCGGCGGCCAGGCTCCGGTAGTGCTCGCAGAAGCGCCGCCGCAGCGCCTCCTCCTCGCCGCTGTCCGCCAGCTTCTCCCGGCCGTACGAGCGGATGCTGTCGAGCATGTGGTACCGGACGCCGTCGTCCTGCTGGTCGGCGACCATGATGGACTTGTCCACCAGGCCGGCCAGCAGCTCGAACACGTCTTCCCGCTCGATGCCGTCGCCCTGGCAGACCTCCTCGGCCGTGTCCACCTCCACCCCGCCCGCGAACATCGACAGCCGCCACCACAGCCGCCGCTCGGCCCGCGTACACAGGTCGAAGCTCCAGTCCACGGCCGCGCGCATCGTCTGGTGGCGCGGTGGGCCGCCGATGCCGGCACCGGCGTCGAGGATCTCGAACCGCTCGTCGAGCCGGCGTTCCAGCTCCTCCAGCGGCATGGACGCGAGCCGTCCGGCCGCCAGCTCGATGGCGAGGGGGATGCCGCCGAGGCGGCGGCAGAGCCGGGCGAACACCCGGGCGTCCGTCCGGTCCAGGGTGAAGCCGGGACGCACCCGCGCCACCCGGTCGGCCAGCATGCGGACGGACTCGCTGCGCGTGATGTCACGGGGGGCGGCGGCGGGATCCGGCACGGACAGCGAGGGCACCACGAACACCTGCTCGCCCGCCAACCCGAGGGTCTGCCTGCTGGTGACCAGGACCCGCAGCCGGCCGGCGCCGCGCAGCAGCCCGTCGACGAGCTTCGCGCACGCGTCCAGAAGGTGCTCGCAGTTGTCGAGGACGAGCAGCATGCGCCGTTCGGCCAGGTAGTCGATCAGCACGCTCATGGGGGACGGTCCCGCGTCGCGCACGCCGAGCGCCGACGCGACGGTCGGCGCGAGCAGTTCCGGGTCCTCAAGGGAGGACAGCTCGATGATCTCCGCCCCGTCGTCGTACGCGGGCCGCAGCGCCTCCGCCACCCGCATCGCCAGCCGGGTCTTGCCGACCCCGCCGGCCCCGGTCAGCGTCACCAGGCGCCCCCGCGCCAGCAGCCGCCGGGCCGCCGCTGATCATCGTGGCCTCGAGGATCTTACGGCATTCCGCTGCCTCACCACGTGCGCGCGCCCGTTCGTGGTGAGGGTGTCAGC
>NZ_JBFAIA010000046.1:0-49204 GCF_040654455.1 Nonomuraea sp. NPDC050691 | reverse complement strand
CGAATTAACAGCACACAAATCGGCATTGCGGAACGCCTGACCTGTGACGAGGAGCGCATTCGACGGTGGGAAGCCGGGGAAGTTCGCTGGCCACGTTCTGGTCGCGGAAGACGCCGCGTGACAGGACGGACCGGGCCCGCTCGAACGACTCCTCGGCCCGGTCGAGCTGGCCGCGGGCCAGCGCGATGTCGGTGCTGAAACCCTGCAGGCTGGCCTGGTGCGGTGGCGGGGGCATGAGGTCGAGCGCGTGCTCGACGACGTCGAGGGCCTCGTCCCAGCGGCCGAGCGACAGCAGCGGCTCCGCCAGGTTGATCGACAGGAAGGCGCCGGAGGTGCGGGCCACGCCGTAGCGCTCGGCCTCGGCGACGCCGTCGCGGGCCACCCGGACCGCCCGCTCGTGCAGGCCCGCGCCCTCCAGCGTGTCGGACTCGGAGATGGCGCAGCTGAGCAGCGCGCTGAAGGCGTCGGCACCGAGAGCGAGCCGCCGCGCCTCGGCGAAGCCACCGAGATGGGCCTCGGACTGGGAGTAGTCGCGGGCGCGGGCCCAGGTGAGGGCGATCAGGGCGTGGGCCTCGCAGGCGGCGTCACCCACCTGGCGGGCCAGCTCGATGGCCTGCTCGGCGGTGGCGATCCTCTCGTCCCACACGTCGGTCCCGTGGAGCATGCGGGCGAGGTTCTCGAGGACGCGGGCGCGCAGCCGGGCCGGCCCGTCGGCCGTCAGGGCCGCCGCCTGGCGCAGGTCGTCGAGATTGCCGAACCGGCCCAGGTCGTAGCGGATGATGCCGCGCTTGCGCAGCAGGACGGCGGCCCGGATCGGGTCGGCGTCGCGGTCGAGCTCGGCCAGGGCCGCCCCGGCCAGGGCGACGCCGCGCTCGTACTCGCCCGCGAGGTGGGCGACCGTCACGGTCTGCGACATCACCTCGACGTGATCGGCGCCGATGCGCTCGGCGGCGTCGGGCACCTGGCCCCACAGCTCCAGCACCCGCGACAGCATGCGGAGCTGCTCGTCGTAGGCGGTGGCCTTGCGCGCGGCGGCGGCGGCCGCCCAGGCGCTGACCAGCGCCCAGGTGGCGTCGTGGGCGGAGTGCCAGTGGTGGGCCAGCTCGATCGCGCCGCGCGGGGCGGGCAGGATGGACGGGTCGCGCTCCAGCGCCTGCGCGAAGCGGGTGTGCAGGCGGGTGTGCTCGCCGGGCAGCAGGTCGTCGTGGAGCGCCTCGCGGATCAGCGCGTGGCGGAAGGAGTAGCCCTCGCCGTCGACCACGAGGACGTTGCCCGCGACGGCGGGCCGCAGGGCGCGGGACAGCTCGGCGTCGTCGAGGCCGGAGACGGCCGACAGCAGCGCGTGCTCGATGTGCTGGCCTCCGGCGCTGGCCACGCGCAGCAGCTCCTGCGTCTCCTCGGGCAGCCGCTCGACGCCGGCCAGCAGCAGGTCGCGCAGCGACTCCGGCAGCGCGAAGCCGCCCCCGGCCTCGCTGAGCAGCGCCTCCACGAACAGCGGGTTGCCCTCGCTGCGCGCGTAGATCATCTCGACGTCGGCAGGGCTCGGCTCGCGCTCCAGGATGCTGGCCGCCTGCTTCACGACCTCGCGGCGGGTGAGCCTGCGCAGCTCCATCCGGCTCACCCAGCCCACCCGGGCCAGCTCGGCCAGCAGCGGGCGCAGCGGGTGGGTGCGGCGCAGCTCGTCGGTGCGGTACGTGACGACGATGAGCAGGCCCGCGTCGGAACGCTGGTAGCGGACGAGGAACGACAGCAGGTCGCGGGTGGAGCGGTCGGCCCAGTGGGCGTCCTCGACGACGAGCACCACCGGCTGGTCCTCGGCCAGCCGTTCGAGCAGCCCGAGCACCTGCTCGAACAGGCGCGCCCGGGCCTCGGCGCCGTCGCGGTCGGGCTCGCCGAACTCGGGCAGCAGCCGGGCCAGCCCGCGCGTGGTGCCGCCGGGCACGAGCGCGGCGACCCCGTCGCGGCCGCGCTCGCGCACCAGGCCGCGCAGCACGGCGCTGAAGGGCGCGAACGGCAGGCCGTCGGTGCCGAGCTCCAGGCAGCCGCCGACGAGGACCAGCGCGTCGCCGGCCCGGCCGGTGAACTCTCTGATCAGCCGCGTCTTGCCCACGCCGGCCTCGCCGCCGACGAGCACGGTGGACGACGATCCGGCGCGGGCGCGGGAGAGGGCGTCGCCGAGCGCGGCGAGCTCGCCCGCCCGGCCGACGAAGAGCGGGCTCACCGTGTGGATCGTCACGCCCTACAGGATGCCATCCGCCTCCGACAGGACGAGCCGCCCCCGTACCCTTCCTACCTGAGCATCTTGCGGAAGAACGCGGCCGACTCCTCGTAGCCGAGGGCGTGGTAGAACTCCGGCGCCCGCCGGGTGGCCATCGACACGTACCGGGCGCCGCGGGCGCGGGCCCACCGCTCGCACTCCTCCAGCAGCGCCCGCCCGATGCCCTGCCGCCGCGACCCGCGGCGCACCATGGCCTCCTCCACCATGGCGACCGGCCCGTTGGCGAACAGGGTCAGGTGCGCGAACCCCAGCAGGTAGCCGTGGACCCGCCCGCCCGTCACGGCGGTGATCAGCAGCGCGTCCTCGTCGCGCAGCAGCCGCGGCAGCGCCTCGTCGAACGCGGCCCGCTCGGGCCGGAAGCTCGTCGCGAACTCCCTGGTCAGCCCGAACAACTCCTCCGCGTCGGACTCCCTGGCCGGCCTGATGACCAGCTCCCCTTCCGTCCCCACGGCGTCGATCGGTGTCATGATCCGAACCTATGTCACCCCCTCCCCTGGGCGGCGCGGGGCCCTTGGGCTAGCGTTCCGGGCGTGAGCGAGATCATGGTCGTGTACCGCAAGTACGGGGGAGCGCTGCACTGGCACCACCAGGGGACGCTCCTCGGCGAGGACGAGCACGGCGTGTGGGTCGGGGTGCCCGACGGCACGCTGGCGCGCAAGGGCACGGACCCGCCGGTCAGGTGGGAGACCGGGATCGTCATGCTGTTCCCGCGCGAGGCGTGGTGGACGGCGAGCTTCCACACCGAGCCGCACCGGACGGACGTGTACGTGGACGTCACGACGGTGCCCGAGTGGCGCGAGGAGGAGGTGACCATGGTGGACCTCGACCTCGACGTCATCCGGATGCGCGACGGGCGGCTGTTCCTGGACGACGAGGACGAGTTCGTCGAGCACCAGGTGCTGCTGGGCTACCCGGCGGAGGTGATCGCCCGGGCGGAGGAGACGGCCGCCATGCTGATGACGGCCGTGGGCTCGCGTCAGGAGCCGTTCGGCGGCGCCCCCGAGAAGTGGCTCTCCCTGAACGGCCGCCCGCAGTGACAGAACCGCAGTGACAGAGCCGGACTGACAGAGCCGGAGTGACAGAGCCGGTCAGAGGTCGCCGAGGCCGAGCTGGCGGGCGATGAGCATGCGCTGCACCTCGCTCGTGCCCTCGCCGATCTCCAGGATCTTGGCGTCGCGGTAGAAGCGGCCCACCGGGAACTCGTTCATGAAGCCGTACCCGCCGAAGATCTGCGTGGCGTCGCGGGCGTTGTCCATGGCCGCGTTCGAGGAGACCAGCTTGGCGATCGCCGCCTCCTTCTTGAACGCCTGCCCGGCCAGCATCCGCTCGGCGGCGTGGTAGTAGGCCAGGCGGGCGGTGTGGGCCCGGGCCTCCATGTCGGCGATCTTGAACTGGATGGCCTGGTAGTGGCCGATCGGGTGGCCGAAGGCCCGGCGGTCGCGGACGTAGCGCAGGCACTCGTCCACGCAACCCTGCGCGAGGCCGACGCCGATGGCGGCGATGGCGATACGTCCCTCGTCGAGGGTCCGCAGGAACTGGGCGTAGCCGCGCCCGCGCTCGCCGAGCAGGTTGGCGGCGGGCACCCGGCAGTCGCCGAAGGCCAGCTCCCTGGTGTCGGAGGCGTTCCAGCCGACTTTGGAGTACTTCTTGGACACGGTGAAGCCCGGGGTGCCGCTCGGCACGAGGATCGTGGAGATCTCCTGTTCGCCGGTGAGGGCGGCGACGGCGACCACGCCGGTGATGTCGGTGCCGGAGTTCGTGATGAACGCCTTCGTCCCGTTGATCACCCATTCGGCGCCGTCGAGGACGGCCGTGGTGCGCATGCCGCCCGGCACGTCGGAGCCGCCGCCCGGCTCGGTCAGCCCGAACGCGCCGAGCATCTCGCCGGTCGCCAGCCGGGGCAGCCACTCCTCGCGCTGCTCGGGCGTGCCGAACCGGTAGATCGGCATGGCGCCCAGCGACACCGCCGCCTCCAGCGTGATGGCCACGCTGGAGTCGACCCGGGCCAGCTCCTCCAGGGTCAGGCAGAGGGCGAAGTAGTCGCCGCCCATGCCGCCGTACTCCTCCGGCAGCGGCAGCCCGAACAGGCCCATCGCGCCCATCTGCCGCACGATGCCGTACGGGAACTCCTCCCGCTCGTAGTGGTCACCGATCACCGGGGCGACGACGTCGCGGGCGAACGCCTCGACGGTCTTGCGCAGCTCTTCGTACTCGCCGGTCAGCATGGGTGGTCAGCCTTTCGAGAGGGCCTGGACGACGCGGGACGGGCTGGGGCGGCCGAGCAGCCGGGCCAGCCAGGTGCTGGTCTCCACGAGCTTGCCGAGGTCGAGGCCGGTCTCGACGCCGAGGCCGTCGAGCATCCAGACGAGGTCCTCGGTCGCGAGGTTGCCGGTGGCCGACTCGGCGTACGGGCAGCCGCCGATGCCGCCCGTGGACGCGTCGACGGTGGTCACGCCGGTCCTGAGCGCGGCGAGCGTGTTGCCGAGCGCCTGGCCGTACGTGTCGTGGAAGTGGACGGCGAGCCGGTCGGGCGAGCCGAACGCCTCGATGAGCGCGGTGACGTGGCCGGGCGTGGCCACGCCGATCGTGTCGCCGAGCGACAGCTCGTAGCAGCCGAGCCCGAGCAGCCGCTCCCCCACCTCGACGACCTGCGGGATCGGCGTCGGCCCCTCCCACGGGTCGGCGAAGCACATGGAGACGTACGCGCGGACCCTGATCCCGTTGGCCAGGGCGCGGGCGACGACCGGCTCGAACATGTCGAACTGGCTCTCCAGGCTGCGGTTGAGGTTCTTGGCGGCGAACGTCTCGGTGGCGCTGGCGAAGACGGCGATCTCGTCCACCTCCAGGGCCAGCGCCCGGTCCAGGCCGCGCTCGTTCGGCACGAGCACCGGGTAGCGGACGCCGGGCCTGCGCTGGACCCGGGTCAGCAGCTCGTCGGCGTCGGCGAGCTGCGGCACCCACTTCGGGTGGACGAAGCTGGTCGTCTCGATCACCTTGTGCCCGGCGTCGGCCAGGCGCGCGACGAACTCCGCCTTCGCCTCGACCGGGACGACCGCGGCCTCGTTCTGCAGGCCGTCGCGCGGGCCCACCTCGTAGACGGCGACCTGGTGGGGCAGGCCCTCCAAGCCGTACGGCCGGCGCATCATGCCTCCTCCTCAGGGGTGACCACGGCCAGGACGGCGTCCATGTCGACCGGCCGGCCGGCCTGGGCCGGCAGCTCGGTGACGCGGCCGGCGAGCGGGGCGGTGACGGTGTGCTCCATCTTCATGGCCTCCACGATGAGCAGCGGCTCCCCCTCGGCGACCAGGTCGCCCGTCTGGACCTTGACCACCAGGACGGTGCCGGGCATGGGGCTGCGGACGACGCCGTCGCCCGCGCCCGTCGCGCCCGGGCGGTCGCCGGGATCGCCGATGAGGTGGCGGGTGAACGCCCAGGCGGAGCCGTCGCGGCCGAGCCAGAGCGTGTCGCCGTCACGGACGTGCGCGTAGTGGCCGGTGCGCGCGCCGAGCGTGACGGACAGCCGGGAGCCGTCGCGCCGGATGCGCGCGGGCACGGCCCGGCCGGAGCCGGGGTCGTCGCCGGTGTCGGGGGCGTGACCGGTGTTGATGTCTTCGCCGGAGCCGGGGCGCTCGAAGGGATCGTCGACGAGGTGGTCGACGGGGCGGCCGACGGGCAGGCGTACCTCGGCCGCCTCGTACGGCAGGCCGCGCGCCTGGACGGCGCGCACGCCGCCGCGGGACTCCAGCCGCCACGTCGTCCACGCCCGCTCGCCGACCCGCCAGCCGTCGGTGACCTCCCACGGGTCGGCGCCCTGGGGCAGCGCGTGGAAGACGAGCGCGGCGGCGGCCAGCGCCTCGGCGGGCGGCTCGCCGGCGAGCGGCAGGTCGGGCAGGATCCGCTCGACCATGCCGGTGTCGAGCGCGCCGGAGCGGACCGCGGGGTGGGTGACGAGGGCGCGCAGGAACGGGACGTTCGTGGTGAGACCGAGCACGGCGGTGCGGGCCAGCGCCTGGTCCAGCCGCAGCAGCGCCGCGTCCCTGGACGGGGCCCAGGCGATCACCTTGGCCAGCATGGGGTCGAACTCGCTGCCCACGACCGTGCCCTCGGCCAGCCCGGAGTCGACCCGGACGCCCTCGCCCGCGGGCTCGTGGAGGGCGAGGACGCGCCCGCCCGTCGGCAGGAAGCCGCGCGCGGGGTCCTCGGCGTAGACACGGGCCTCCACCGCGTGGCCGCGCAGCCGTACGTCCTGCTGGCCGAAGGGCAGGGGCTCGCCCGCCGCCACCCGGAGCTGGAGCTCCACCAGGTCGAGGCCGGTGACCAGTTCGGTGACGGGGTGCTCGACCTGGAGGCGGGTGTTCATCTCCATGAAGTGGTGCTCGCCGGTCGTGCCGTCCACGATGAACTCGACGGTGCCGGCTCCGGTGTAGCCGACCGCGCGGGCCGCCTCGACGGCCGCCGCGCCCATGCGGGCGCGCAGGCTCTCGTCCACGAACGGCGACGGCGCCTCCTCGACGATCTTCTGGTGGCGGCGCTGGAGACTGCACTCGCGCTCGCCGAGGTGGACGACGCCGCCGTGGGCGTCGGCCAGCACCTGGATCTCGATGTGGCGGGGGTTGGTCACGTAGCGCTCGATGAGCAGCGTGTCGTCGCCGAACGCGGCGCCGGCCGTACGGCGGGCCGACTCGATCGCGTCGGGCAGCTCGGCGGCCGAGCGGACCAGCACCATGCCCTTGCCGCCGCCCCCGGCGGAGGGCTTGATCAAGGCAGGGAAGTCGCTCCAGCCGGCCAGCGACTCGGCGGGCTCGGCGGCGCCCGGGACGACGGGCACGCCGGCGGCCGACACGGTGGCCTTCGCGCGGATCTTGTCGCCCATGGCGTCGATGGCCTCGGGCGGCGGGCCGACGAAGACCAGCCCGGCCTCGGCGCAGCGGCGGGCGAAGGCGGCGTTCTCGGCGAGGAACCCGTAGCCGGGGTGGACGGCCTGGGCGCCGGACGCCTGGGCCGCCGCCACTATCGCCTCCATATCCAGATATTTCGGGATCTGGAGGGCTTGGTCGGCGTCCAGTACGTGCCGCGCCCCCACGTCCGACGCGGTGTGGACGGCCACGGACGCGATGCCCAGCCGGCGCAGCGTCCGGATCACCCGGACGGCGATCTCGCCCCGGTTGGCGACGAGGACGGTGTCGAACAGCGAAGGACTCATGCGCGTGGTCACATCCGGAAGACGCCGTAGCGGACGGGTTCGAGCGGGGCGTTGGCCGCCGCGGACAGGGCCAGGCCGAGGACGGTGCGCGTGTCGACCGGGTCGATCACGCCGTCGTCCCAGAGCCGGGCGGTCGAGTAGTACGGGTTGCCCTGGTGCTCGTACTGGGCGCGGATGGCGTCGGCGTCGGCGGAGCCGACCGTGGTCAGGACGTTGGCCGCCTGCTCGCCGCCCATGACGGAGATGCGGGCGTTCGGCCACATCCACAGGAACCGCGGCGAGTACGCCCGCCCGGCCATCGCGTAGTTGCCCGCGCCGAACGAGCCGCCGATGACGACGGTGAACTTCGGCACCCGGGCGCAGGAGACGGCCGTGACCATCTTGGCGCCGTGCTTGGCGATGCCGCCCGCCTCGTAGGCCTTGCCGACCATGAAGCCGCTGATGTTCTGCAGGAACACCAGCGGGATGCCGCGCTGGTCGCACAGTTCGATGAAGTGGGCGCCCTTCAGCGCCGACTCGCTGAACAGGATGCCGTTGTTGGCCACGATGCCGACCGGGTGGCCGTGGACGTGCGCGAAGCCGGTGACGAGCGTCGGGCCGTACTCGGCCTTGAACTCCAGGAACCGCGAGCCGTCCACGACGCGCGCGACGACCTCGCGCACGTCGTACGGCTGGCGCGTGTCGCCGGGCACGATGCCGTACAGCTCCCGCGGGTCGTGGCGGGGCTCCTCGGGCGCGGACGCCGGCCACGGCCGGGGCGCGCGGGGCGCGAGCGTGGAGACGATGTCGCGGACGATGGCCAGCGCGTGGGCGTCGTCGGCGGCCAGGTGGTCGGTGACGCCGCTGACCCGGGCGTGCAGGTCGCCGCCGCCCAGCTCCTCGGCGGTGACCTCCTCACCGGTGGCGGCCTTCACCAGGGGCGGGCCGCCGAGGAAGATGGTGCCCTGGTCGCGGACGATGACGGCCTCGTCGCTCATGGCGGGCACGTACGCGCCGCCCGCCGTGCAGGAGCCGAGGACCGCGGCGATCTGCGGGATGCCTCGCGCGGACATCGTGGCCTGGTTGTAGAAGATGCGGCCGAAGTGCTCGCGGTCGGGGAAGACCTCGTCCTGCTTGGGCAGGAAGGCGCCGCCGGAGTCGACGAGGTAGACGCACGGCAGGCGGTTGTGCAGCGCCACCTCCTGCGCGCGCAGGTGCTTCTTGACGGTGATCGGGTAGTACGTGCCGCCCTTGACGGTGGCGTCGTTGGCCACGACCACGCACTCGCGCCCGGAGACCCGGCCGACGCCGGTGATGATGCCGGCGGCGGGCGCCTGGTCGTCGTAGAGGCCGTTCGCGGCCAGCGGCGACAGCTCCAGGAAGCGCGAGCCGGGGTCGAGCAGGCCGTCCACGCGGTCGCGCGGCAGCAGCTTGCCACGCTCGACGTGGCGGCGGCGCGCCCGCTCGGGGCCGCCCTGCGCCGCGGCCGCGAGCCGTTCGAGCAGCTCGGCGGCGAGCCGCTCGTTGTGCTCGGCGTTGCGCTTGAAGTCCTCGCCGCCGGGGTCGGCGGACGACCTCAGCACGGGCCAGTCGCTCATGACTCCCCTCTCGTCCTGTTCGAGATGTTAGTCACCGTTAACGTAACCGTCTAGCATGTGAGACGTGACGACCGCCCGTACCCCTACCCGCAATCGCGGCAACCGGCGCGCCGAGATCCTCGACGCGGCCGCCCGGCTGTTCGCCGCCCGAGGCTTCCACGGGGTGTCGATCGAGGACATCGGCGCGGCGGTCGGCGTCTCCGGCCCAGCGCTCTACCGGCACTTCGCGGGCAAGGAGGCCCTGCTGGCCGAGATGCTGCTCGACGTCAGCTCGCGGCTCCGCGAGTCGGCCGCCGCCGTCGTCACCTCCGCCGCGACCCCGGCCGCCTCCTCCGCCGAGACGCTGGACGCGCTGCTCGACGTGCAGATCACCTTCGCCCTGGAGCAGCCGGCGCTGATCACGGTGCACGACCGGGAGCTGGGCAACGTGCCCGAGCCGCACCGGCGCCGCATCCGGCGGCTGCAGCGCCTCTATGTCGAGGAGTGGGTGACCGTGCTGGCCGAGCTGCACCCTGGCTGCCCGGCCGCCCGGCTGCGCGCGGCGACGCACGCGGTGTTCGGACTGCTGAACTCCACCCCGTACAGCGCGGGAGAGCTGCCGTCTCGCGACATGCGTCCGCTGCTGCGCGCGATGGCCCGGGCCGCCGTCGACGCCGCCGTTAACGTCCGCTAACACTGCCGCCCTTCGCCGGACTTGCGGCGATTTTGGCGTTGTCATGCCAACTATCTAGATATATCGTCACACTATCTCGATAGTTGGAGAGGATCACGATGACGTTCGACCCCCACGACTTGCGCGACCACCCGCCGCTCCCGCCCGGGCCCCCTGGACCTCCCGGACCTCCCGGACCTCCTGGACCTCGTGGAGCGCCGCCGCACCACGGCCACCCCGGACACCTCGGCCATCCGGGCCATCCCGCTCCCCCGCCCCCGGCGCCGCCGCCCCACCCGCACCTGCCCGACGTCCCTCCGGGCTGGGAGGGCGAGCCGCCCCGCGTCCGGCGCGGCGACGTGCGCGCGGCCCTGCTCAGCCTGCTCTCCGAGGAGCCGAAAAACGGCTACCAGATGATCCAGGACATCGAGTCCCGCAGCCGCGGGATCTGGCGGCCGAGCCCTGGCTCGGTCTACCCCGCCCTCCAGCAGCTGGAGGACGAGGGCCTGATCGTCGGCGACGAGAGCGGCGGCCGCCGCGCGTACCGGCTCACCGAGCGGGGCCGCGAGCACGCCGAGCGCCACCTGCGCGACTCGGCCCCCTGGGACGAGGTCGCCCGCACGGTCCCCGAGGACCGCCACGAGCTGCGCCTGCTGTGGGGCCAGCTCGCCGAGGCGTTCGTCCACTTCACCCACACGGCCAACGACCGGCAAGTCGCCCAGGCCAAGAAGCTGCTCAAGCAGACACGCAAGTCCGTCTTCCAGATCCTCGCGGAGGACTGAATGGACACCGGACCCGCCGTGGCCGTCCACGGCTTACGCAAGAACTACGGCAAGGTCGAGGCCGTCAAGGGCGTCGAGTTCGAGGTGGCGCCCGGCGAGGTGTTCGGCTTCCTCGGGCCGAACGGCGCGGGCAAGACCACCACGATCAGCATGCTGTGCACGCTGGTCAACCCGACCGGCGGCAGTGCGCTCGTCGCCGGGCACGACGTGGTCCGCGAGCGCGACGAGGTCCGCCGCAACATCGGGCTCGTCTTCCAGGACCCCACCCTCGACGGCTACCTCAGCGCCGAGCAGAACCTCCGTTTCCACGCCGAGCTGTACGGGGTGCCGAAAGGCGTCGTCGCCGGCCGCATCCGGCAGGTCATGGAGATGGTGGCGCTCTGGGACCGCAAGGATGCCAAGGTCATGACGTTCTCCGGCGGCATGAAGCGGCGCCTGGAGATCGCCCGCGGCCTGCTCCACTCGCCCCGGGTGCTGTTCCTCGACGAGCCGACCGTCGGCCTCGACCCGCAGACCCGCTCGGCCATCTGGGGCTACATCAACGAGCTGCGCCGGCTGGAGGACATCACCATCTTCATGACCACGCACTACATGGACGAGGCCGAGTACTGCGACCGCATCGCGATCATCGACCACGGCGAGGTGGTGGTCATCGACTCCCCCGAGGCGCTCAAGGCCAGCGTCGGCAAGGATCGCGTGCAGATCCACACCGGCGACGACGCCAGGGCGATCGAGGCCCTGCGCGAACGGTTCGGGCTGGAGGCGGCCGTGCACGAGGGGGCGGTGACGTTCGCCGTGCCCTCGGGCGAGGAGTTCGTGCCGCGGCTGTTCGCCGAGCTCGGCATGCCCATCACGTCGGTCAGCGTGTCCCGGCCGTCGCTGGACGACGTGTTCATGTCCTACACCGGCTCCACCATCCGCGACGCCGAGTCGGGCACCGACGCGATGTCCTGGATGCGCACGATGGCGAGGCGATGACGATGCCTGACACGACCTCCATGCGAACGACGGCGAGGCGGTGACGATGACGACCGAGGCGATCAGCGTCCGGATCCCGGCCCGCGGCGCGGGCCACGACCTCCGGGCCATCAAGGTGGTGCTGCACCGGGAGATGCTGCGCTTCGTCAACGACCGGACCCGCATGGCGTCCATGCTGCTGCAGCCCGTGCTGTGGCTGTTCGTCATGGGCACGGGGCTCGGGTCGCTGGTGCGCGGCTCCATCCCGGGCGTCGACTTCCGCACGTTCATGTACCCGGGGATGATCTCGATGACGGTCATCATGACCGGCATGTTCTCGGCCGGCTCCATCGTGTGGGACCGCGAGTTCGGCTTCCTGCGCGAGATGCTCGTCGCGCCGGTCTCGCGGGGCGCGATCGTGGTGGGCAAGTGCCTGGGGGGCGCCCTCGTCGCCACGGGCCAGGGCGTCGTCATCCTCGCCATGGCCGGCCTCGTGGGAGTGCCCTACTCGCCGTCGCTCATGCTGACGCTGGTGGCGGAGATGTTCCTCGCGGCGTTCGCGATCACCGCGTTCGGGGTGACGCTGGCGGCGCGGATGCGCAACATGCAGACGTTCTTCGGGCTCATGCAGATGGCGATCATGCCCATGATGTTCCTGTCGGGGGCGATGTTCCCGCTGGCCAACCTGCCGTCATGGCTGCACGCCCTGACAGTGGTCAACCCGATGACGTACGCGGTGGACCCGATGCGGCACGCCGTCTTCAGCCACCTGGACGTCCCGGCGCAGGACAACGCGGCCCTCAACCCGGGGGTGCGCTGGTTCGACTTCCAGGTGCCGGTGGGGCTGGAACTGGGCCTGGTGACGGCTCTGGGGCTGGTGCTGATGACGGCCGCCATCGCCCGGTTCCGGCGAGTGGAGTAGTTCCCGGAATCACTGTGCGACGAACTGGTGACCGAATGTAGTCTTCCGTGCGTGAGCGTAAGGAGCGGCGTTCACCCCCCATTCCGCTTCTCCCTGAAAGGAACGCCCAATGATCGACCTGCGGATGGAAGTCGAACACCTGAAGGTCCGCGTCAGCACTCTCGAGGCTCATACGATGAGCGGCATGCCTGATACGCCTGTCACGGAGCGCTTCGGAGCCCTGCACGACCGCATCGACCTGGTCGGACGCGGCGTCCTCACCAAGCTCGACCAGCGGTGCACCAAGCTGGACCAGCGGATCGACGCGACGCGGGCCGAGATGAAGGGGGGGTTTCAACACGTCAACGAGCGGCTGGACCTCATCGATCTCCGCTTCGAACAGGTCGACGGCCGGTTCGCGAAGATCGACGATCGCCTTGAAGCGATCGACCAGCGATTCGAGGCCATGGACCAGCGGTTCGACACCATGGACCAGCGGTTCGACACCATGGACCAGCGGTTCGACACCATGGACCAGCGTCTCGGGCGAGTCGAGAGCGACATGACCGACATCAAGGCCATGCTCCTCAGCCTCGGGGCGAAGGCGCCCGAACAGAACTGACACGCATGAGGCCCGGGGCTCTCCGCCCCGGGCCTCATGTCATGCACCGGTGAGAGCTACCGCCTCACGACGCGCACGTAGTCGGCGCGGCTGGTGTCGCCGTACGTGTCGCCGTCCCCGGCGAAGACGAACTTCCACGAGCCCGACTTCCATGCCTTGACCTTGGTCCACAGCTTGCCGCTGTCACCGGACCACGTGGTCTTGACGTACTGCCAGGAGCGCGCGTGCGCGGGCTTGAAGTACAGCGCGACCTTGCCCGCGTAACCCTCCCAGGCTCCCTCGTCGTCGATCTGCAGCAGGCCCCGGAACTTCAGGTACTTGCCGCGCTTGACCGGCTCCGGGTAGGCGTTGAACGCGACGACGCGCGTGCCGGCCTTCTCCACGGGCGGCGGCGTGGGCTGGTCGACCCGCACCCAGTCGGCGGCGCTCGCCGAGCCGTCGAAGCCGTGGGCGCCCCGGAAGACGGCGCGCCACCAGCCCGACCCGGTGGCCGTGGCCGAGGCCAGGAAGCGGCCGTGGCGGCCGGTCACGTCACTGGTGACGTACTGCCAGCGGTCCGAGCCCTGGGCCTTGAACAGGATGGCGACCCGCTGCCCGGGCAGGCCGTCGCCGCCGGAGCGCAGGGCGCCGGTGAAGCGGAGCGTGTCGCCCTTGTCGACCGGCTCGGGCGCCGCGTCGAAGCCGGTGATCCGGGTGTCGCGGTCGCGGGCGCTGACGTCCACCCGGTCGGTGTCGCTGACGGAGGACGCGGCCTCGGCGTTGCCGCCGAACTCGGCCCGCCACCAGCCGGTGGCCTCGGCCCTGACGCGCGCGGCGAAGGCGCCGCCGGGACCGGTGGACGCCTTGGCGACGTGCCGGTAGGCGTCGGTGCCCTGCTCGCGGAAGGTGATGGTCACGTTCTGCCCGGCGTACCCCTTGCCGGCGGCGAGCAGCGTGCCGGAGACCTTGATCGTGTCACCGCGGGAGACGCGGTCGGGGTCGGCGTCGAAGTCGACGATCTTGGTGTCGAGCGCCTTGCGGATCTCGAACGTCCCGGTGACGGACTTCTCGCCCGAGCCGCCCGAGCCGTGTGCCACGGCCAGGATGTTCCACGTGCCGGCTTCCTTGGCCTCGAAGGCGCGGGTGCCGGTCCACCTGGTCCACTGGCCGAAGGGCTTCGACGTGAGCGTGACCGGGCTGCCGGCGCTCACGCCGGGCGGCTTGAGCTGGAGCTCGGCCGAGCCGGCGTCCTTGGTGGTGAACGAGAAGGTCGCCGTCACGGGCTTGTCGAAGACCACGACGGGCGAGCCGGGGCTGACGTTCACCTTGGAGATGGCGGGTGCTGCGGCGGCCGAGGCGGCCGGGGCCAGGACCAGGCCCCCGGCTCCCATCGCCAGCACGATGGCGGCCGCACGGATGCGTTGTAACATGCGGGTTCCTTTCAGAGACCCCAGTGGTTCAACGCGGCGTTGAGGGTGCCACGTTTTCTCCCAGTAGACGCACAGGAACCGCTCAGTGTTCACAAACCTGACAAACTCGCATAGATCATCGTCAATAGGACCGGTCCACAACATGTCGGCGCCGACAGGCAGACGCGAGCGGCGGCGGGGAGACATAATCGGGCTTGTGGCGCGGGACACAGTTGAGACTCACTTCATCGAAGCGGTAGCGGCGCTGACGGCGGCCCCGGCGAGGGATCCGGACCGTCCGGTGCGGGAGGGGAGCTCGCTGACCGGCGAGCAGGCCCGCGCGCTCTTCCACCGGCAGATCGACAGCCGCCTCCTCGACATCGCCGCGCGCTGGCTGCGCGAGCGCGACGAGGGCTTCTACACGATCGGCTCGGCCGGCCACGAGGGCAACGCGGCCGTCGCCGCCGCACTGCGGCCCACCGATCCGGCGCTGCTGCACTACCGCTCCGGCGCCTTCTATCTCACCCGCTCCGAGCAGGCCGGACGGCTGCCCGACCAGGGGCTGCGCGACGTCCTGCTGGGGCTGTGCGCCGCCGCCGAGGAGCCCGTCGCGGGCGGCCGGCACAAGGTGTTCGGCCATCCCGACCTGGCGATCATCCCGCAGACCTCGACGATCGCCAGCCACCTGCCGCGCGCGGTGGGCGTCGCCTTCGCCATCGAACGGGCCCGGGCGCTAGGCGTCCCGGCGGCCTGGCCCGGCGACGCGATCGTGGTGTGCAGCTTCGGCGACGCCTCCGTCAACCACGCCTCCGCGCTGACCGGTTTCAACACCGCCGCCTACGCCACTCACCAGGGGCAGGCGATGCCGATCCTGTTCGTGTGCGAGGACAACGGCATCGGCATCAGCGTCCGCACCCCGAAGGGCTGGGTGGAGGCCGCGGCGCGGCGGCCGGGCATCGCGTACTTCCCGGCCGACGGCTGCGACCTGGTCGAGGCCCACGACGCCGCCGTGCGCGCCGCCGAGCACGTGCGCACCCACCGCTCCCCCGCGTTCCTGCATCTGAGGACCGTGCGGCTGATGGGCCACGCCGGCTCCGACGTCGAGGTCGCCTACCGCACCCAGCGCGAGCTGCGCGCCGACCTCGAGCGCGACCCGCTGGTCGCAGGGGCCCGCCTGCTCGTCGAGTCGGGCCTGGTCACGCCGGAGGAGCTGCTCAGGAAGTACGAGTCGACGCGCGAGCACGTGCTGCGCATCGCGCTGGAGACCACCCGCGCGCCCCGGCTCGGCTCGGCCGCGGAGATCATGGCGCCGATCGCGCCACGCCGCCCCGACCTCATCGCCAAGATCGCACCGGTCGCCGCCGAGCCGTCCGCCAGGGAGCGCGCCTTCGCCGGCGCGCCGCCCGAGGCCGAGAAGCCGATGACGCTGGCCCAGTCGATCAACCGCACGCTGGCCGACGCGCTGGCCGTCCACCCCGAGATGATGGTCTTCGGCGAGGACGTCGCCAAGAAGGGCGGCGTCTACGGCGTGACCCGCGGCCTGCAGAAGCGCTTCGGCCCGGGCCGGGTCTTCGACACCCACCTCGACGAGCAGGCCATTCTCGGCCTGGCGCTGGGGTCGGGCGTGTCGCGGCTGCTGCCGGTCCCCGAGATCCAGTACCTCGCCTACCTGCACAACGCGCTCGACCAGATCCGCGGCGAGGCCGCCACGCTGTCGTTCTTCTCCAAGGGCGCCTACCGCAACCCGCTCGTGGTGCGGGTGGCGGGCTACGCCTACCAGAAGGGGTTCGGCGGCCACTTCCACAACGACAACGCGGTGGCCGCGCTGCGCGACATCCCCGGCGTGGTGATCGCCTCGCCGTCGCGGCCCGACGACGCCTCGGCGATGCTGCGCACCTGTCTCGCGGCGGCCCGCACCGAGGGGTCGGTGTGCGTGTTCCTGGAGCCGATCGCGCTCTACCACACCAGGGACCTGTTCGAGGACGGCGACGGCGGCTGGCTCGCGCCGTACACGCCGCCCTCGCGCTGGAGCGAGACGCACGTGCCGATCGGCCGGGCGCGCTCCTACGGCGACGGGCGCGACCTGACGATCGCGACCTTCGGCAACGGCGTGCGGATGAGCCTGCGCGCCGCCGTGCGGCTGACCCAGGAGGGGTTCAGCTGCCGGGTGCTCGACCTGCGCTGGCTCGCGCCGCTGCCGGTCGACGACCTGCTGCGCTCGGCCGAGCTGACCGGCAAGGTGCTCATCGCCGACGAGACCCGCCACACCGGCGCGGTGTCGGAGGGCATCGTGGCAGAGCTGGTCGACGCGGGGTTCACGGGGCAGATCGCCCGGGTCACGTCCTCTGACAGCTTCGTCCCGCTCGGCGCCGCCGCCGACCACGTGCTGCTGTCGGAGGAGGAGATCGAGCAGGCGGCCCGCAAGCTGCTCGGCTGAGGATCGGACAGGCGGCCCGCAAGCTGCTCGGCTGAGGATCGGACAGGCGGCCCGCAAGCTGCTCGGCTGAGGATCGGACGGGCCGCCCGCGAGCTGCTCGGCTGAGGGTCCGGGCAGGCCGCGCCCAGGCCGCTGGGCCGAGGATCGGGCGGTCGGCCCGCGACCTGCCGGGCCGACATCTCGGGCGTGTGCCCTGACGTGCACTTCCTGACCGGGAGCGTGACTGCATCTGTTAACAGCCCCGAAACACTGGTAGTTTAGGGAGCGCTCCCAATAGATCTTGGGCGAGGTGCGCCGTGACCGATTTGCCCACGCTCGCACAGGTAGCGGCCGAGGCCGGGGTCTCCCAGGCGACGGCTTCTCGCGTATTGACTGGCACGGTCAGGGTCAGCACGTCGACCCGCCGTCAGGTCTACGACGCGATGTCACGTCTGGGGTACGTGCGCCATCGGGCGCCGCGCGGCGCTCCGGCGCGGCGGGCGGCCGGAGGCGTGGCGGTGGTGGTCTGCGACCACCTCCACCGGCTGTTCTCGGACCCGTATTACGCGCGGTTCCTGTCGGCGAGCGGCGATGTGCTGGCCGAGCTGTGCGTGCCGATGATGGTGATGACCGTGCCGCCCGCCGATCCGGGCACGCTGCCCGCGCTCGCGGCCGGAGCCGACGGGGTGCTGCTGATCGCGGCCCGCAAGCAGCACCCGCTGGCGATCACGCTGTCCACCTCCGGCATCCCGGTGCGCGGGATCGGCCGGCCGCCCGACGACGTGAAGGTCCCGTACGCCGACGTGGACAACCGCGACGGGGCCCGGCAGGCGGCCGAGCACCTGCTGCTCGGCGGACGCCGGTCGATCGGCGTGATCGCCGGCCCGCCGACCCTGCCGGCCGCGCAGGACAGGCTGGAGGGCTTCGTCACGACGCTCCGGCAGGCCGGGATGAGCGACGTGCCGGTGGCGTACGGCGACTTCGGGCTGCCGTCGGGCACGCACGCCATGCAGTGGCTGCTGCGCCGCTCCCCCGGCCTGGACGCGGTGTTCGCCGCGTCGGACCTCATGGCCGCCGGAGCGCTCAACGCGCTGGCCCGGGCCGGCCGCAGGGTGCCGGACGACGTCGCGGTGATCGGGTTCGACGACTCCCCGCTGGCGCGGCGCGCGGTCCCGGCGCTGACGACGGTGCGCCAGCCGGTGGAGGAGCTGGCCATACTGGCCACCCGGCTGCTGCTGTCCGGAACCGTCTCGGTCAACCCGATCCTGCCCGCGGAGCTGGTCGTCCGTGAATCAGCATGAGCCGGGGGACGTCCTGGCCCGCCGTTACGTGCTGCTGGAGCGCATCGCCTCCGGCGGCACGTCGGTGTTGTGGCGGGCGCGCGACACCGCGCTGGAGCGGCTCGTCGCGGTGAAGGTGCTGCAGGAGGAGCGGGAGCTGGCCCGCAGGGAGGCGAGGACCACCGCCCGGCTGGAGCACCCGGACGCGATCGAGGTCTACGACTACGGCGAGACGGTCACGGCGCGGGGCCGGGTCGCGGCGTACGTGGTGATGCGGCTGCTCGACGGCGTGTCCCTGGCCGAGCGGCTGGCGGCGGGCCCGCTGCCGTGGCGGGAGGCGGCGGCCACGGCGGCGCGGATCGCCCGCGTGCTGGAGGCGGCGCACCGGCAGGGCATCGTCCACCGCGACGTGTCCGCCGAGAACGTGCTGCTGACCGGCTCCGGGCCGAAGCTGCTGGACTTCGGCATCGCCGCGCCGATCGGCGACCCGGACGACCAGCGGGGCACTCCGCCGTACGTCTCGCCGGAGCGGCTGGCGGTCGCGCCGGTCCACCCGGCCGTGGACGTGTACGCGCTCGGGGTGCTGATGTTCGAGATGTTCACCGGCGCCCCGCCGTACCCGGAGACCACGTGGGAGGAGCTGGAGCGGGCGCGCAGGACACGGCCGTGCCCGCGCCCGGCCGGTGTGCCGGGCGAACTGGCGGCGCTCTGCCAGCGTTGCCTCGACCCGTCGCCCGCGCGGCGGCCCACCGCCGGTGACGTGGCGGTACGGCTCGTCGCGGCGCTGCGCCGCTCCGCGACGCGCCGCAGGCTGCGCTACGGGCTGGCGGTGCTGGCGCTGGTGCCGGTCGCGGGGACGGTGCTGTGGCTCGGACCGCGGGCCGCCGAGCAGGCGCCCCGCGTGCCCCCCGCCCCACCCTCGGCGGTGGCCGAGCCACAGCCCCAGGAGACGACCGCCGACCTCCCAGCGGCGGCGCCCCTGGTCTCCTCGTCGCCGCGTTACTCGTTCGCGGCGCGCCCCCTCCCCCACGCCCTGGACCGCTTCCGCGACGAGCTCAACGCCGGGGCCGCGACCGGCCGGATCCGGGCCGACGCGGCGCTGGACCTGCGCCAGACGCTGGCGCACGTCACCTCGCGCGGCGGGATCGCGGAGGTGCGGCGCAAGCTCGGCGACCGGCTGCGCGAGGGCGCGGTGGAGCCGGGCCTGCGCGGCGACCTCGACGCCCTGCTCGTCGAGATCGCCGCGGCCCTGGGGTGAGTCCGCCCTGGCCCCGGGATGAGCCCCGGGGCCGGGGTGAGCTCTCCCCGGGATCAGGGGGTGCGGGCGCAGGCCGCCGTGGGCGCGGCGTTGCTGCCGGTCCAGCTGCCCAGGAACCCGAAGGTGGCCGTCCCGCCCGCCGCGATCGCGCCGTTGTGCGACTCGTTCGCGATCGTGTACGGGCTGGCCGTCTGGCCGGTCCGGGCGTTCCAGATCTGGGTGATCTTCTGCCCGTTGGCGAAGGTCAGGGTGACCGTCCAGCCGGTGGTCGGCGTGGTGCCGCCGTTGGCGACGCTGACCTGGCCCTGGAAGCCGCCCGGCCAGCTGCCGACCTGGCTGTAGGTGGCCGTGCAGCCGCCCCCGCCCGAGCCGCCGGTGGTGGTGACCGTCACCGTGCCGGACACCGCCGAGGTGTTGCCGGCCGCGTCACGGGCCCGCACCTGGAAGCGGTACGCCGTGCTCGGCGACAGCCCGGTGGCGGTGTACGACGTCGTGGCGGACGTGCCGACCACCGCGAACGAGCCGGTGGCGCCGGCCCGCAGCACGTCGTAGCCCGCCACGCCCACGTTGTCCGTGGACGCCGACCACGCCAGGTTCGCCTGGCTCGACGTCACGCCGGACGCGGCGAGGTTCGCGGGCGCCGTCGGCGGGCTCGTGTCGGTGGAGCCGCCGTAGATCGTGGCCTCGCGGGCGGTCGCCCGGATGCCGTTGGCGCCGTTGAACAGCCGCTCGCCCCACGGCGTGAGGCGGGCGGCGTCGAACGCGGTGACCTGGTCGAGGTACTCCACGCCGCCGCCGTTGCCGCTCCACGACCAGCCGAGGTAGCCGATGCCCCGGGCCACGGCCTGGGCCATGATGGTGTCCTCGTCGGGGTCGCCGTCGGAGTGCATGTCGCCGAACTCCCCGATCACCAGCGGCAGGCCGGCGGTCCGGAAGGCGTCCAGGTAGGCGTTGATCTCGGTGGCCGTGTCGTAGACGCCGTACATATGGATGGAGAACACCGTGTTCTTCTGCGGGTCGGCGTCGAACACGGCGGCCGCGTTGTCGCGCATCTCCCCCTTCCAGTCCTGGCCCCAGTTGGGGGCGTCGACCATGAGCAGGTGCTGGAACCCGGCCGCGCGCATCCGGGTGATCGCCGCGGAGGTGGCCTGCGTCCAGGTGGGGGTGACGGCGTTGTTGCCGACGGGCTCGTTGCCGATGTTGATGATGACGTGGTTCTCCTGGCCGGCCAGCACGCTCTGCAGGCCGATCCAGTAGGTGACGGCCTGGTCGAGCGTGTAGGCGCCGCTCTGCTCGCCGTAGCCGGTGGTGTCGTGGTTCTCCAGCACGCAGATCAGCCGGTTCTGCTTGCACAGGGAGACGACGCCGGCCACGTCGGAGGCCGAGTTCGCGGTCCACCGGCCGCCGCTCAGCACCACGCGGACGGTGTTGGCGCCGAGCGACTTGATGCCGGCGAACGAGCCGGTCCGGGTCGGGTACCAGGTGTGCGCGTGGCTGGTGCCGCGCATGACGAACGTGCTGCCGTTCACCTCGACGACGCGGGTCCCGCTGACCCGCAGGCCCGTCGCCGCGGAGGCGGGCCTGGGGATCAGCAGGATCGCGCCGACCAGCGCGAGCAACGCGATGAGGCTCGTGGTGATCGGTCGCGTCATGGAGCGGTCATCCGTTCGGGAAAAGGGTGCCGTAGTCGGCCGCGGCCATGGCGATGTCGGCCTGTGCCCAGAAGCGGTGGTAGGTGAAGGACGGGGCCGAGCCGCCGTCCAGGTAGCTCTGGACCTTGGGCCAGTCGGGGTCGTTCTTGTAGAAGGAACGGATGTCGAGGAACGTCTTGCCGGGGGCGATCTGGTCGCCGTTGGGCATGGTTCCGGTGTAGCCCGGCGGGATGTACAGGCCGGTGTTCGTGGAGTCGTTGTGCGGGTCGTCGAAGCGGTTGTAGTCCTCGCGGGTCTCGCTCACCACGGCGCCCTTGGCGTCCTTGTGGGCGAGGATGCCGTCGATGAGGTTCTTGGCTGCGGTCTTGGCGGCGGCGTTGCCGGACTTGGCCGCGTACCAGGTGAGCGTGCGGGCGTAGGCGGCGGCCACGCCGACGTCGTTGGTGGTGTTGGCGACGGTGACGTGCAGGCCGGGGTTGGGGCCGGGGGTGCCGCCGCCGCTGTAGCTGGCCGCGGGGGCGCCGGTCCAGGTCATGTCGTTGGGGATGCGGTAGTTGCCGCCGCTGCCGAAGGTGGTGTTGGCCAGCGCCCACGGCACCCACTTGTCGAGGATGGCCTTGGCCTTGGCGTCACCGCTGACGTAGTAGTACTCGGCCACGCGCTCCAGCGACCACACCTGGAAGCCGAACCACCGGTTGCTCGGCGGGTCGTGGTAGACGGGCTGCCAGTCGTAGGCCCAGCCGTAGAAGGTGGGCGTCCCGGCGGGCGGCGCCTGGTAGTCGCCGTTCCAGCTGTTGGTGGCGCCGCCGGCGATGCCACCCTCGGCGGACTGGAGCCACAGGTACGAGTCGAGCTGCCGGTTCAGGCTGGTCTGCCAGTCGGAGGCGGCGGTCGGCGACTGCGGGCGCAGGGCCGAGGGGCCTGCCGGGGACAGCACCCAGGCGGCGAAGGGGTTCTGGTAGCCCTGGTGCCAGGAGCTGGAGCCGACCCGCCACGACCAGGCGCCGCCGGTGTCGCCGCCCCAGGCGTAGTACCAGGTCATCATGTACGACGAGCTGCTCTTGCCGCTGCCCGGGGTGCAGGACTTCGAGGTGCAGCCGGGGTTCTTGAAGTACTTGTCGTAGAAGGCGTAGCGCAGGAAGTCGCCCATCTTGGCGGCCTTGGTCAGGGTGGTGGAGATCTGCGACTGCTTGCCCTGCGCGGTGGCCCAGGTCAGCGCCCAGTACGCCGCCTGCACGGCGCGCGCGTCGGCGTCGGGGGCGTTGGTGTAGCGCCACTGGTTGGCGCCGCCGCCCTGGATGAACAGCGGCGGGTAGCCGGCGCCGGACTTGCCGAAGCGGCCGGTCTCGCACGACGGGTGGGCGACGGTCTCCCAGGTCGACTCCTGCGGGCCGCGCTGGAAGGTGTTGATGTAGGTGACGCGCTTGGTGTTGTCGCCGCACTCGCTGAGGTTGGCGCCGCGGCCGGTGCCGTAGCCGTAGACGTCGTCGACGTCGAGCAGCCAGTGCATGCCGTAGATGTTGCGGTTGCCGTAGGTGCTCTGCAGCTCGTTGGCGAGCGGGTCCTGGCCGGCGACGACGCTGCTATCGAGCGCCACCGGGTAGCCGCTGGGCTGCGGCTTCTCGGGCGCGTAGTCGGCGGGGTCGTTCGGGTTGTAGGTGGAGTTACCCGGCTGGCCAGCGGCCGACGGGATGATGTACTGCTCCATCACGTTCCAGGCGTTGTTGAACGGCGCCCAGTTGCCGGTGACCCTGCCGTACTGCGCCTCCAGCCACAGCCAGAAGCTGAACGCCTCGGACGTCGTCTCGTGGCCGTGGTCGGGGGCCTCGACGATGAGGGTCTCGACCGAGTGGTACGGGATGCCCTCGGGCGAGAAGTAGCCGTTGGCGGGGTCCTTGAGCTTGTTGTACTGGGTGGTGAACTCGGCCACGTAGTTGTTGGCCGGCGGCGCGTCGTCGTCGGCCTCGGTGGCGGTGACGGTCACGCTGGTCAGCCCGCTGGAGGCGACGGTGATGGACCGGCTGCCCCCCGTGGTGTCGCTGTCCTGGGCGGCCGAGACGGTGACGTTCTGGACCGTGTTCCAGTTGGCGGAGGTGAAGGTCAGGCTGGCGCCGGAGGTCACGGTCAGGTCGGCGTCGCCACTGCCGGCGGTGGAGGTGACGGTCACGTTCGAGGTGGGCTGCGCGGCCAGGCGGACGCCGTAGGTGGCGCTGCCGCCCTCGGGCACGGTCACCGCCGTGGGGCTGGCCTGGATGGCCTGCTGGCCCGGGTCGGGTCCGTTGCCGCTACAGGTCACGCCGTTGATGGCGAAGCTGGTGGGGTTGGTGTTGGTGCCGCTGTAGGAGCCGTTGAACCCGATGGTCCACTGGGCGCCGCTGGCCTGGGTGCTGTTGTAGCTGAGGCTGGAGGCGGTGACGTTCTGGCCGGACTGGCGCCAGTCCGCCTGCCAGCCGTTGGTCACCTGCTGGCTACCGGGCCAGGCGTACGTCAGCCGCCAGCTGGTCAGCGGATCACCGGTGTTGGTGATGGTGATGTTGGCGCCGAAGCCGCCGCCGCTGTCCCATGACTTCACGTACGTGACCGAGCAGGCCACCGCGGCCATGGCGGTGCCCGCGCCGGCCAGCGCCGCGGAGACGGATAAGACGAGGACGGCGAGCGCGGCGAGGAGGCGGTGTCTCATGAAGGTCCTCTCGACTGCTGATGGGAGCGCTCCCAACACGCTGGGGTTACGCGGATGTTAAGCGCGCGCCGATGCCCCGCACAGGAGACGGCCGCCCGGGGACGGCGATTTCCAGGTCGGGAAGGGCGGGGACGTGAAAGTTTCACCGCGCGGCCTGCGTGATCACGGGCCTCGATGAAACTTTCACGGCTCTGGTGCGGGTTCGGGCCTCCGCTTCACCCGGGTCTGTACACACTTGTGAATCCGGGCTATGCATGGGAGCGCTCCCACTTCTGAGAGGACCCCCCACATGAGAAACCGCCTTCTCGTCGCGGTGTGCGCCCTGCTCGCAGGGCTCGCCACGGCGCTGATGTCGGCAGCCCCGGCGCAGGCCGCCGTCGCCTGTTCGGTCGCGTACAGCAAGACTTGGGACGGCGGCGGCGGCTTCGGCGCCAACGTCACCATCACCAACACGGGCGACGCCCTCACGTCCTGGCGGCTGACCTACACCTGGCCCGGTAGCCAGCAGGTGACCAACGGCTGGCAGGCGGACTGGCGCCAGTCCGGCCAGAACGTCACCGCCTCCAGCCTCAGCTACAACAGCACCCAGGCCAGCGGCGCCCAGTGGACCATCGGGTTCAACGGCTCCTACAGCGGCACCAACACCAACCCGACCAGCTTCGCCATCAACGGCGTGACCTGCGGAGGCGGCCCCAACCCCGGCCAGCAGGCCATCCAGGTGACGCCGACCTCCCTGAGCGTCCCCGAGGGCGCCAGCGCCACGTACGCGGTGCGCCTGGCCGTCCAGCCCACCTCGAACGTGACCGTCACCTCCACCGCGGGCACCGGAGACAGCAACCTCACCGTCACCGGCGGAGCGAGCCTGACCTTCACCTCCGCCAACTGGAACACCCCGCAGAACGTCACCGTCTCGGCCGCCGAGGACAGCGACACCACCAACGGCACGCGGCCGATCACCGTCGCCGCCAGCGGCCTGACCAGCGTGATCGTCACCGCCACCGAGGCCGACAACGACACCGGCGGCGGCGGACCCGGCCACGTCGACAACCCGTACGCCGGGGCCACCGGCTACGTCAACAGCGACTGGTCGGCCAAGGCCGCGGCCGAGCCCGGCGGCTCGGCGGTCGCCAACATCTCCACCGGCGTGTGGATCGACCGCATCGCCGCCATCGCCGGCACCAGCAGCGGCAAGGGCGTGCGCGCCCACCTCGACGCCGCCGTCGCGCAGGACGCGGCCAACGGCAGCACGCCGCTGACCATCCAGTTCGTCATCTACAACCTGCCCAACCGCGACTGCTCCGCCCTGGCCTCCAACGGCGAGCTGCTCATCTCGCAGAACGGCCTGGCCCGCTACAAGACCGAGTACATCGACCCGATCGCCCAGATCATGGCGGACCCGAAGTACGCGGCCCTGCGGATCGTGACCGTCGTCGAGATCGACTCGCTGCCCAACCTGGTCACGAACACGAACCTGGCCAAGTGCGCCGAGGCGCAGTCGTCCGGCGCGTACGTGCAGGGCATCCAGTACGCCCTGAACAAGCTGCACGCCATCCCGAACGTCTACACCTACCTCGACGCCGCCCACCACGGCTGGATCGGCTGGTCCAGCAACTTCGGCCCGACCGCGGACCTCATGGCCTCCACCGTCCGCGGCACCACGGCCGGCTACGCCAGCGTGGACGGCTTCATCACCAACACCGCCAACTACTCCGCCCTGACCGAGCCGTACTTCACGGCGAGCACCACCGTGAACGGCACGTCCGTGCGCCAGTCGAAGTGGCTGGACTGGAACGACTACGTGGACGAGCTGACCTTCGCCCAGGCCTTCCGCAACGCGCTGGTGTCGAAGGGCTTCCCGTCGACGATCGGCATGCTGATCGACACCTCGCGCAACGGCTGGGGCGGCTCGGCCCGGCCCACCGGTCCCAGCACCTCCCTCAACGTGGACGAGTTCGTCAACCAGTCGCGCGTCGACCGGCGCATCCACGCCGGCAACTGGTGCAACCAGAGCGGCGCCGGCCTCGGTGAGCGGCCGCGGCCCAACCCGGCGCCCGGCCTCGACGCGTACGTGTGGATCAAGCCGCCGGGTGAGTCCGACGGCGCCAGCACGCAGATCGACAACGACGAGGGCAAGGGCTTCGACCGGATGTGCGACCCGACGTACACCGGCAACGACCGCAACGGCCACAACATGAGCGGGGCGCTGCCCGACGCGCCGCTGTCCGGCCACTGGTTCTCGGCCCAGTTCCGGCAGCTCCTGCAGAACGCGAACCCGCCCGTGTAGTCAGACCGCTCCGCAAGTCCGGTACGGCTCCGGCCCCGCTCCCGTCGGCGGGACCGGGGCCGTACCCTTGCGCGGAGCCCTTTCACGGTTTCCCCGGCGTGAGAGTTCCTCAGGCGTGAAAGCGATCCGGCGGATCGGGAGATGAACTATGTCCGCAGATCGCGTCCGGAGGGTGGCAGATGACGGGGAGAGCATCGTGACGGCGATGCCGTGGCTCGGCGCGCGGGTGAGCGACGCGCACGCGCGTGAGCGGCTGGAGGAGGTGCCCCTGGCGGACGCCGAGGCGTTCGCGGCCGTCTTCGACTCCTGCTTCGGCGAGATCTACGCCTACGTCGCCCAGCGGCTCGGCCCGGACCACGCCGAGGACGTCGCCTCGGACACGTTCCTCATCGCCTTCCGCAAGCGCGGCCAGTACGACCCGGAGCGGGCCACCGTGCGGGCCTGGCTGTTCGGCATCGCCACCAAGCTCGTGGGCCGGCACCGCCGCCAGGAGGCGCGGGCGCTGCGCGCGCTCGGCCGCCACGGGCCCGGTGCGGAGAGCGCCCCCGGGCACGAGGAGCGCGTGAGCGCGCGGGTCAGCGCGCAGAGCCTGCGGCCAGAGCTGGCCGCCGCCCTGGCGGAGCTCCACCGGCGTGACCGTGACGTGGTGCTGCTCGTGGCGCTGGCCGGGCTGAGCCACGAGGAGATCGCCACGGCCCTCGGCATCCCGTACGGCACGGTCGGGTCGCGGCTGAACCGGGCCCGGCGCAAGCTGCGCGCGGCGCTCGGCGGCAGCAACCCCATGCTGGAGATGGAGGAGGCCGGCCGTGGATGAGCTGGAACTGGTCCGCGACCTGTACGGCGAGCCGCGCCGGCCGGACCCGGCGGTCCAGGCCCGGGCACGGGGCCGCCTGGAGCGTCGGCGTTCCCGATGGTGGCAGGTGGCATGGGCCACGCGGGACGTGCGGCGGGCTTCCCGGCGGTGGCGCCTGTCGTGGCGGGCGCCGCTGGCGTGCGCGGCGGCGCTGACGGCGGTGCTGATCGCGTACGGCGCCTCCGGAGGCGCGGGCGCCCCCGCCGTGCCCGCGCGGCTCGACGCGGCGGCCCCGGGCCGGGCCGTGCTGCTGGCGGCGGCGACCACGGCGGCCTCGGAGCCGCCGCCACGGGGCGCGTACTGGCGCGTCACGCGGCAGACCGGCACGGAGGTGACCACCTTGTGGGCGGCGCGCGACGGCCGCGCCTGGATCTCCGGGCCCGGTTCGGGGAGCGGCGTGAGGCCGGTCGCCAGGCCGTTCACCATGGCGGGCCGGTCCCTGTCGGTCAAGGAGATCGAGCGGCTGCCCGCCGACGCCGGCGCGCTCAGGCGGCGGGTGGTGGCGATCCTGCCGCCCGGCTCCGGCGACGGGGTGCTGGCCGACGCGGTGAGCGGGCTGCTGTGGAGCAAGCCGTCGCCGCCCGCCGTGCGCGCCGCCGCGTACCGGCTGCTCGCGGACCTGCCGAACGTGCGCTACCTGGGCCGCTCCGCCGACCCGAAGGGGCGGCCGGGCGAGGCGTTCGCGTTCACGCTGGACGCCGCCACGGGCGTGCGGCGGACCCTGGTCGTCGACCCGGCGAGCTCGCAGGTGCTGTCCAGCAGCGACAGCCCCGGCACGGGAGACGGCCGGGAGACGCGGATCGTGCTGGCGGCCGGCTGGACCGCCCAGAGCCCCTCCCCGGAGTGAGCCGCCGCGTCAAAGCCAGTCGCGCCGCTTGAAGACGAGGTAGAGGGTCACGCACACCACGCCCATGAGCACGACCGCGAACGGATAGCCGAGCACCCAGTGGGTCTCGGGCATGTGGTCGAAGTTCATGCCGTAGATGGTGCCGACCAGCGTCGGCGCGAACAGGATGGCCGCCCACGCGGAGATCTTCTTGACCTCCTCGCCCTGTTGGATGCTCGCCTCGGTCATCTTGGCCATCTCGGCGTTCTGCGCCTGGGTGACAAGCGTGGAGTTGATCACCAGGATGTCCTGGAGCATCTGGCGGAAGGCGGCGACCCGCTCGCTGACCGTGATGGCGTGGTCGGCCACGTCGCGCAGGTAGCTCTGCAGCTCGTCGTTGACCCCGTACTTGGCCGCCCCGGCGATGAAGCCGTCGATCAGCCGCACCAGCGGCGCGGTGGCCCGCTGGAACTCGATGACCTCGCCCGACAGCTCGTACACGCGCCGCGAGACCGACGGGTCGCCGCTGAACACCTGGGCCTCGATCTCCTCCAGGTCCTTCTGCAGCCCGGCGACGACCGGGGCGTAGCCGTCGACCACGGCGTCGAGGATCGCGTACAGCACCGCCTGGGGACCCTGCCGGAGGAGGTCGGGGTCGGACTCCATGCGCTTGCGCACGCTGTGCAGGTCGGGCGCCTCGGCGTGCCGTACGGTGATCACGAAGTTGGGGCCGACGAACACGTGCACCTCGCCGAACGCCACCTCCTCCACGTCGTCGAGGTAGCGGGCCGCGCGCAGCACCACGAACAGCGTGTCGCCGTAGCGGTCGGCCTTGGGGCGCTGGGAGCCGACGATGGCGTCCTCCAGCGCCAGCTCGTGCAGCTCGAACTCCTCGGCGAGCTTGACCAGCTCCCACTCCTTCGGCCGGTAGAGGCCGATCCAGGCGAGGCTCTCGGGGGTCTTCTTGAGCCGTTCGAAGGCGTCGGCGAGGGAACCCGGGTTGTCCAGGCGATGGCCGTCCTGGTAGACGGCGTTGTCGATGACGGTCGGCCGGTACGGCTGCTCCTCGACGGCGCGGGGGTCCATCTCGTGCTCGGGCGCCTCCTGACGGGTCGCCTCGCCCCGCCTGAAACTCCTCATCCGTGCCACGCCGTCCCTCTTCCCGCCGGCTGATCGGGTGACCGTCTGTCCCGGTCCCGGGTGGTGTCGCGCCATGTATCCAGCCGATCCTTCACTTTTGTATCAGATCACGTCCGCTACGTCGTACCGGCGAGCAGCCTGTGACCAGCACGCGAACGCGCCCCCACACGGAAACGCCGGCCTTCCCCACCTGCCCACCGAGGCCGCGGTCAAGCGGCCTCCACACGGGGGGCGCGGCCCGGATAGGGTCTTGGGCGATGGACGAGCTCTGGGCCCACCTCATCAAGGCACAACCCGATCCCGCCCCCTGGGTCGTGCCGGTCACCGCTCTGGCGGCGCTCGCGATCGTGTCGTTCAGGACCCCCTGGCAGCTCAGCAGGGGCCTGATCACGATCGCGCACGAAGGGGGCCACGCGCTGATGGCGCTGCTCACCCGGCGCAAGCTCGAGGGCATCCGGCTGCACTCCGACACCTCGGGCGTGACCCTGACCCGGGGCCGGCCCAACGGGCCCGGCATGGTGCTGACCGCACTCGCCGGCTATCTCGCGCCGTCGCTGCTCGGGCTGGCCGCCGCGTGGCTGACCGAGCGGGGGCGCATCACGCTGCTGATCTGGACCGTGCTGCTCTTCCTTGTGTGCATGCTGCTGCTGATCCGCAACCTGTACGGCGCGCTGATCCTGCTGGCGACCGGCGGCGCGGTGTTCGCCCTGTCGATGTACGCGCCCAACGAGGTGCAGCAGGCGGCGGCCATGGTCGCGGTGTGGTTCCTGCTGTTCGGCGGGGTGCGGCCGATCATCGAGTTACAGCGCAAGCGGCGGCTGCGGCAGGCCCGCGACTCCGACGCCGACCAGCTCGCCCGGCTGACGATCCTGCCGGGCGGCTTCTACGTGTTCTTCTTCCTGGTGGTGGCGTGCGCGTCGCTGGTGGCCGGGGCGTACCTGATGAACCCGCTCTGAGCCCACCCCCTGGACCCGCTCGGAACCCAGCCCCTGGACCCGCTCTGAGCCTGGCTCACTGATCCGCGGCCAGCCGGTCGAGGGCGGCGCGCAGCAGGCGCCGCTCGTCCTCGGGCTCGGCGTGGGCGGGACGCACCAGCCGGGCGACACCCTCGTACCACGGGAGTACGACGCGTACGGGCTGCACATCGCCTCCTCCGGCCAGGGCGTGACCCGGCTCGCGGAGTCCTGCCAGATCATCAGGCGCATGTGGACCGAGGAGCGCTTCGACTTCGACGTGAGCGGTCAGGAAACGGCCGCCACTACCGGCTGCGCGACGTGGTGTGCGAGCCCAAGCCGGCCCGCCGGCCGCCGCTCCTCCTCGGCCGAGCGGTGCGCCGCCATCGGGCGGGACCCCGCGTCGCCGACCCGGTCCACGCAGGTCACCGTCTCGTACGAGGACCCGGCGGCGACCCGTGCGCTGGTCAAGGAGCTGGCGGGGCTCGGGCTGACCCACATCGTGCTCAACGTGCGTCCGCCGTTCCCCGAGGGAGTGGCCCGGTGGGTGGCGGAGGAGATCATCTCCCCTCTTCTCGGCTGAGGAAGCGGCGGACGTCGGCGACCTCCTCCGCCAGCGGCTCCGCCGGCAGGGGGCCGAAGGGTTTCACGGTCACCTCCGGGCCCTTACGCTCCCAGACGCCTGCGGCCAGGCCGTCGGCCAGCACCACGGGGCGCAGGATCCCGCCTCCGGGGAACACCTGCCGGGCGTGCGCGGCGGGCACGACGGGGTCGCGGCTCCTCCAGCCGAGCAGGAACTCGTCGAACGCCGGAATCAGCCGCACCGGGACGCCCGCCGCCTGGCGCGCCAGGGCCTCCTCGCCGGGGCGCGGGTCCGGCGCGTCCGAATTATCCGGCTTATCCGGATCGGGGCCGCTCAGGCGCCAAGCCGTACGTGCCTCCCCGAGGGAGAGTCCGGACCAGGCGGCCAGGTCCTCCGGCTCGGCCGGCCGGTGGGCGCGGCGGTAACGGCGCGCCAGCTCGGCCAGCGCCCGCTCCCGGTCGGGCTCCGGCGTGATCGGGGCGCCGAGCCAGTCGGCGGCGTGGACGTACGTGGGCTTGCCGCCCCGGGGCGGCGCCAGCACGGCCAGCCCGTGGAAGGCGGCCAGCGCGACCAGGTGCACGACGCCCTGCCCGCGCGCCCTGCCCGCCAGCCGCTCCTCCAGCTCGGCCTTGGTGAGCGGCCCCTGACCGGCCAGGGCGCCCTCGATCAGGGACAGCAGGTCGTCGCCGGTGACGCCCTCCTGGCCCAGACGGCGCAGGGCGGTGGTGTCGCGCCGGGTGAGGGCGTGCAGCCACGGCAGGTCGTCGGCGTGCACGAAGTGCAGGGTGCCGCGCGGGCCCCAGGCGCGGACGATCTCGCGATCCCGCCACGCCGCCTCGACGTCCGCCAGGCGGAGGGACGCCGAACGGGCGCGGAAGGCCAGGTAGGCGGAGGTGATGTCCTGGGCCTGCACGGCGAGCAGGCGCCGCACCACCTCACCGGCGTCCAGGCCCGGCGGCCGGTGCAGCAGCTGCGCCTCGACACTCCTCACGCCCGCCCCTCCTTTTCGCGTCCCGTACCGGTGCGTCTGGATTGTCCCGCATCGCCAGGCGCCCGGCGTGGATTGTCCCGTATCGTCCACCCGGCGCCGAACCGGAGCGGGAAGGCCGCGCCCCGCCGCGGTCCGAGATTGTCGGCCGGAAGCCTTACCTTAGAGCGCGTGCCCGATCAGCCCCTGACCCTCGACGCCGCGCTCTCCGACGAGGCGGTCCTGTCGACCTACCGCCGCATGTTCGCGGCCCTGGCCCGTGACAGCGGGGCCGTGGTGGACGACCCGGCCCTCGTCGACATCGCGGAGACGCTGTTCGCCGCGTTCGCGGAGGCGGGCGAGGAGTGGCTGACGCACGAGCAGATGCGCTTCGCCTGCCGCGCCTACCCGGGTGACCAGTTCGACAACCGGCTGCGGGTGCTCAAGGGGCTCGGGGCCATCCGCGAGGTGTTCCCCAAGCCCAACCAGCTCCGCTACCGCGCGTCGTTCACCAGCGTGGTGGGGCTGATGTTCATCCGGCGGATGATGGACGACGGCGGCCAGTCCGAGATGCACCGGCTGCTCGCCCTCGAAGACCTCAACGTCGCCGACCCGCGCACCACCATGGAGGAGGCGCGGCAGAGCGCCGCCAACCTCGCCCGCGCGTTCCGGCTGTGGGCGCTGGAGCTGATCACGCTCACCACCGGCACGATCGAGGAGCTGCGCGAGCAGGCGCCCAAGCTGTGGGGCACCGAGGAGATCGCCCGGCGCGCCCAGAGCCTGCACGGCACCATCCTGACCCGCTGGCCCGAGCTCGACAGGGTCTGCACCGACCTGCGGGCCGCCATCTACGCCTACAGCGACGCCTCCCGCCGGGCCGCCGGCCGCCTGGCCGACTCGGCCGGCACGACCCGCAACCTCACTCTGCTGCCGACCGAGACGTGGCGCACGTTCACGCAGACAGCCTCCAAGGAGCGGCTGGCGGCGGTGCTCGACGGGTTCGTGTTCGACGCGCCGGCGCCGTGGCACGACCCGGCGGCGATCGCGCGGGCGGTGGATGAGGCACCCCGCCCGGCCCCGGCTCAGCCCACTCCCCCACGCTCCGCCCTGCCCGACCCGGGGCCGCAGGACTCGCTCGACTCCTCGCCGGGGGCCGTCGTGGAGCGCCTGACGGCGGTCGCGGAGTCGCTGCTCGGACCCTCGTCCCGGGTGGCGCTGGCCGACGTGCTCGGCGACGACTGGCCGTCGGCCCGGCGACTGCTCGCCGACCTGACCACGATCGACCTGCGGCCGGAGCTGCCGTACCGGCTGACCTGGTCCGACGACCTCACCATCGACCCGGACCGTGAACCGGCCTGGCTCTCCCACGGCCACCTGGAGCGCACCCCATGACCCGCATCCGGTCTCTCGCTCGGACTCTCGTCCACGCGGATGACCCATCGCCTCACGCGGATGACCCATCGCCTCAGGCGGAGGGCAGGCCACTTCGCGCAGAGGGCAGAGCGCTTCGCTCTAAGGGCGCGTCGCGCGAGGACGCCTCGCGCCGTCCTGTCGTGGGCACGTCGAGCCTGCCCGGAGGCGCGTCATGACACGGGCTTCGAAGCGCACGCCCCCGGACGGCGCCACCCCCCACGTGCTGGCCCGCTCCGGCGGCCCTCTTACGCTGGGCGCGGGGGCACCGGCCCCGCCGGGCATGCTCCGGCTCACCCGGCCCGACTCCACCGGCCAGGCGCTCCCGGTGTGGCCCGACGGCGTCACCCCCGCCCTGCTGGAGGAACACCAGGTGGCGCCGGTGCCGGTGGAGCGTTCCGGCGAGACACGCCGTGTCCTGGCCGCGTGCCTCAAGTGCTGCTGGACGGACCACTCCATCGACCCGTGGCCGGGCGAACCCGCGCCGGTGGAACTGGTGCTGGCGACGTACCGGGCCCTGATCGGCCGCACGGACGACCTCATGCGCAACTGGGCGGTGGGGGCGCTGCGCCGGCTGCACGACTCGGCCTGGGTCGTCATGGCGGACGGGCTGGTGACCCTCGGCCCGAGGTGCGCGCTGTGGCCGGTGTCGTCGCTGGCGCAGCTCAAGGAACTCGTACGCCGGATCCCGGAGCCGGAGCGCCAGGAACTGAGGGTCGTGGCGGACGCCGACATCGTCGCGGCGGCCCGCGCGACGACCGCCGCCGGAGCGGACCAGGGCGCCGAGGCGGACCAGGGTGCCGTGCCCGCCGAGGGAGAGCTGGAGGAGACGCGCCCCGGCGACGAGCAAACCGAGCCCATGCCTGCTGGGAAGCCGGCCGAGACCCTGCCAGGCGGAGAGCAGCCCGACACTCAGATCGGCGGTGGGCCTGCCGAGCCCGAGTCCGGCGGGGACCCGGCGAAGCTTCGGGCCGAGGGCGAGAGTGCAGAGCCCCTGGCCGACGGGGTTCGCGTGACAGAGCTTCCGCAAGCCGTTCGGGCGGCCGGGGCTCCTGCGACTGAGCTTCCGGAAGGCGGCCTTCGGGCCGCCGGGGGTCGGGCGATCGAGGTTCGGGAGGCCGAGGCTCGGGTTACCGGGGCTCGGGCGGCTGCCTTGTCGGCTCTCGGAGGGCGGGCCGAGGCCGGGGTGGCGGACTTCGACGATCTCCTCGACGGCTACGACGAGAGACGGCGCGCTGAGCTGGTGGCCGCGTACATGGTGGTGGAGTACGCCGCCGAACCCGTGCAGGAGGCGCGGTTCGCCGCCCTGCGCGACCCGGCGCTGCGGCACACGCTCGGCGAGATGCTCGCCCGGCGCGGCCGCACGCTCATCCAACATCGCGAACGCTGGATCTCCGGATACTCCGATGAGGCAGCCGCCCGGGCACTACGCCAGCTCCGCGAGGCTGCCGGTCCCGGTGCCCTCGGCCGTTCCGGCGAGGCCGGCGACGCCACAAGCGGCTCCGGCGCCGCCGATGCCATCGACGCCGTCCTGGACACCCCCGGCGATCCCCGCAGCTCGCGCGACTCCGGCGATCCCGGCGAGGGAACCGTCGGCACGCTCGCGCACACCGTCGCGCCGAACATCGTCGCCCCGCGCGGCGGCGCGCCCCGGCTCGCGTCGGCCGGCGGCAACGCAGACGAGAGCACCACAGCCACGGGCACGGCAGCCCAATCCGCAGGAACGGCCACGTCGCCGGCGGGCACGACCAACCCGGCCGCAGGTGACGCGCCCGCAGGCACGAACACCCCGCTCGCAGGGTCACATACCTTGGCCGCCGGCGCAGCCTCTCTCACAGGCGCGACCACATCTCCCGCAGCCGCAGGCTCTCCCGCAGGCGCGGCGACCCCCGCCGCAGCCGCCACGATCTCGTCCGCAGACACTGCCGGAGGAGCCGAAAGCGCGTCCACCTTGATCGGGGGTGACCCCGGGAGCAACGGTGCTTCTCCGGGCAGAGCCCGGGGTTCGCGTGGCCCTGTGGGGTCGGGTGGCTCGAACGCGTTCGGCGGCTCGAACCGGCCAGGTGGCTCGACAGGACTGGGCGGCGGCTCGAACCGGCCAGGCGGCTCGATGGGGCTGGGTGAGGCCGAGCGCGCGGTGCTCACGCTGGTGCTCGTGCATTCCGTGGCGATCCCCCGCGCCGAAGGCGTGCTGCCGGAGGACACGTGGCTGTCCCCGCACCCCACGCCGGTCGAGGAGCTGCGGCGGCACACCCAAGTGCCGATCGGCGAGCTGGAGGCGGCGCTGCGGGTGCTGCGGCACGCGGGGCTGCTGGCGCAGGTCAAGGCGGGCGAGGAGGCGGGCGGGTACGTGCCCGGCCCCCAGTTCCACCGGCTCACCCCGGCGGCACGGCGGCGGTTGCAGGAGGAGCTGATCCTGGCGGCCGGTCCCCACACACCGCTCGCGGCGGCCGTACGAGCTCGAAGATCCGCCGGATAGGCGCATGAAGCAGACCGCACGACTCCACAGGCGGGCGGATGAGACAGGACCGCGCGACCACACAGGCGAGCGGGTGAAGCAGGACCGCGCGACCCAGGGTCGGGTGGGTGGACAGGTACGGGACTGTCCGGCGGCGGAGCCGGGTCAGTGGATGGCGTGACCGCACAGGAAGGGTGGCGGGAGTTCGAGTGTCGCAGGTGGAGAACGTGGTCGGGGACCGGGTGCTGATCGCTGTACAGGCGGTCAACATCTCGCGGCTCTCGACCCATCCGGTGCCGACCGTCCCGGGCACCCTCATCGTCGTCGCCGGCGCGGGTCCCAAGGACTCCAACGGAGCGGGCAAGTCGTCGTTCATCGCGTCGGTCACGGCGCTGCTGGGCGACGAGCAGTGGCGGTTCGCCTCGGGCGCCAAGGCTGTGTCGGAGCTGCTGTTCAACGCGGAGCTGGCCAGCGGCGCCGGCGGGCGGCAGTGGGCCAGCGCCGACCACGGCTACATCGTGGGGGTCTTCGGCCCGCCCGAGGTGCGTACGGGGGATCTGTCGCGCGTCCTGCCGGCCGGCGCGACGGCGGTCACAGGACCAGGCGGCCTCCGCCCCGACGCGACAGGCCCGGGTGTGACAGGACCGGGAACGGCCTCGGGCACGGCGACCTCGGGAACAGCGGCCCGAGGCACGGCGACCTCGGGAACGGCGGGCCGGGGCACGGCAGGCCCTGGCCCGGAAGCCCTCGAAATGGCGGCCCCGGGCTTGGAGAACCGGGGCGCGGGAGCCCTGGGTGTGGAAGGTGTCAGCGGCAGCGAGGCCGGTGCAGGCGTGAGTGGCGGCGACGGGGCCGAGGGGGACGGTGCGGAGCCGCTGGAGAGCGGGGAGCTGTTCGCCGTGCCCGACACCTCCGGCGGGGCCATGACCGTGTGGCTGCGCGTCAACCAGGAGGCGCCGCATCTGGAGATCCGCTGGCGTGACGGCGTCCACCTGGCGTCGGCCGCGTCCGAGGCGGAGCGGGTGGCGCGGGCCGACGAGATCTGGGCGTCCCTCCCCCGGTCCGCCGGGCGGCGCGACGTGGTGGCGCGTGACCTCACCAAGGTCCTGTACGGCGACCGCGTCCGCTGCGTGTCGTTCCTGTCCACCTCCGTGCGCAGCAAGGTGGCCACCAACCTGTTGTCCCAGCCGCTCAACGAGATCTCCCCGGAGCGGGTGTTCGAGGCGATCGCGGCGCTGACCGGGCTCGACGCCGAGCTGGAGCAGGAGCGGGAGGCACGCCGCGACGAGCACGCCAAGCGGGTGCGCGCGGCGCAGGCCGCCGAGCGGCTGGCCGAGTTCGAGGCGGAGTCGAGGGCGCTGCTGACCACGTTCGACCGCCGCGACCAGGCCCGGGTACGTCTGGCCGAGGCGCTCCGGTGCTGGCGGGGCAGGCAGGCGCGCAAGCTGGCCGACGCGGCGACGAAGGACGAGGCGCTGGCCGACGAACTCGCCGGGCACCAGGCGGCGAACGCGGCGGCGGCCGAGGCGATCGCACTGGTGAAGGCCGAGATCTCCACGTTGAAGGACGACACGCTGGACCGGGGCGTCACCGAGGCGCGGCGGGAGCTGGCGGCGCTCCAGGCGCGGGCCGCCAAGCTGGAGGCGGACCGGGCCGTGGCGGAGAACTCCGCCGACGAGCTGCGCGGCCGGATCCCCGAGCTGGAGGAGGCTCGCCGGTTCGCCGACGGCCGGGACGTCCCTGCGGCGGAGCGGGAGCTGCGCGAGGCGCGGCTGCGCCTGAACGAGGCGTTGAAGGCCCTCGGCGTCGCCGACCGGGAGGTGGCCTCCGCGCAGGCGGCGCTGGACGACGCCGAGGGCGGCCCCGCCGCGGCGCAGCTCAACGCCCTGACCGCGGCCGGACTCCCCGCCACCGGCCTGCTCGACGCGCTGGACGTGGCCGAGCAGGCACGTGACCAGTCCCGCACCCCGGGGCTGAGCCTGGGCGGGCTGCGGGGCTGGCCGCACGAGCACGCGGTGATCGTCGATGCCGGCCGGCTGGACGAGGCCGCCCGGGCGCTGCGTGACCTGCCCGGGTCGGTGCTGGTCAGCGCGGCCGGGGTGAGCGTCGTGGGGGCGTTCGACGGGGTGGCGACCGGGCGCGAGGCGCGCATCAAGGCCGCCGAGCAGCGCCTGAACCGGGCCCGTGACACGCAGGAGACCGCGGCGCAGGCCGTGCGCGACGAGGAGGAGGCCGTCGCCGAGGCGCAGCGGCGGCTCGACGGCGCGCGGGCCGGGGTGCGGCTCGCCGAGGTGGAGGAGCGGCTGGCCGAGCGGCGAGCGCGGCTGGAGGAGCTGGCCGGCGCGCTGGAGGAGGTCGTCCCGGCGGTGGCCGAGGCCGAGCGCCAGGCCGCCGGGCTCGACTTCCGGGCCCGTACGCGAGACATGGAGATCGAACGGCTGGAGGGCCGGCGGCAGCGGCACGAGGCCGAGCGCGTCCAGGCGCGGGAGCAGGAGACCCGCGTCGGCGGCGAGCGGGAGGCGTTGAAGCTGCCCGCGCTGGCCGCAGACTGGGGCGGTCCGGCCGAGACGGCCCGCGAGTGGCTGCGGGCGCTGCCCGAGGAGGAGCGGCCGCGCACCGCCGAGGAGTGGTGGCGGATCGCCGAACGCCACTTCGACCAGGCGCTGCGCGACACGTTCCCGGAGGAGGACGCCGAGATCCCCGAGGAGCTGGCGTTCCTGCTGTCGGAGCGGGGCGGGAGCACGGCGCGCGAGCAGGCGACGTTCGCGGCGGTGTGCGGGGCGCTCGCGTCCTACCTGCGTGGCCAGGAGGAGTACGAGAAGCATCAGCGGCGGCAGATCGAGGCCCAGGTCGTGTCGCGGCAGCGGGACCTGGCGGCGGCCGACAAGGGCGCGGAGGAGGCGGCGCAGTCGACGGCCGTCCACCGGGCGGCGCTCAGCGCGGCGATCAAGGCACGGCTCACCCGGGTGGCGGAGGAGTTCGAGAAGCTCGACACCTCGTACGGCGGATACGGCGCGACGCTGGAGTTCCCGGTGCCGCCCGCGCCGGCCGACCCGGAGCAGCGCTGGCAGTGGCGGGTGACGCCGAAGTGGCGACGCGGCGAGGGGCAGGGGTTCGTGCCGTACAACCGGCGGGCCAACACCGCGCTGATGGACGAGAAGGCGGTCAAGCTGGTGTGCGCGGCGGCGATCGCCTCGTCCGGCGGCGGCCATCTGTGCCTGGTGCTGGACGAGCTGGGCCGCAACCTGGGCAAGGAGCACCGGCGGGAGGCGGTGGCGCTGTTCCGGCGCATCGGCGAGACGTACGGGATCACGGTGATCGGGGCGCTGCAGGACGACATGGAGCCGTACGCGATCGACGCGTGCGGGCAGTACATCAAGCTGCGCCGCTCGTCGGACGCCATGCCGTACAACGAGCCGCCGGTGATCGTGGGGCACGACCAGCACGCGGACCGGGTACGGGCGCTGGCCGCGTACGTGGACAGGGGCCCGGTTGCGGCGTCCGTGTGACTTCTGGTGCGGCTGGGGCTGCGGGGCCGCGGCCTCAGGGCGCGGGGCGCCGGGTCGGGCCGTGCCCGCGTGCGGTTTCCGGCCCGGCGCCGCCTGGCCTCCGGCGACCTGAGCGGCTCACGGGCCTGAGGGTGTCGCGTCGGCGCAGGGCCTGAAGCCGCAACCAGGTGTCGCGTCAACGCAGGGCCTGAAGCCGCAACCAGGTGTCGCGTCAGCGCAGGGCGTGAAGCCGCGACCAGGGTGCGGCTTCACGCCCCTTCCCTCATGCCGGGAAAGACGCTGATCCGAGAAGGCCGCTACACGGCCCGCCGAACCCGGCAGCAGGCGTCCGGCAGCTATTCGCCGGGCAGCGTGCGGGCGAAGTGGGCCGCCGCGGCGTCCGCCGCCGTCGTGACCTGCGGTTCCTGGTCGTAGAAGGCGAACTGGTCGCCTTCGGTCCAGACGAACTCCTTGGGCCCGGCCAGCGCGGCGTGGAAGCGCCGCGCCCCGTGCGGGATGGCGGCGTCCTCACTGTGGACGAGCAGGACGGGCTGGGTGAGCCTGGAGGCGAGGGAGATCGAGTCGTAGCCGAGCCACCCCGGCCATGCCATCACCGCGAAGCGGTTGGGCCACTGCGGGAGGCCGCCCCGGTTGGGGTTGAGGTAGAAGTCGATGTCGAACGGCATGGCGGCGCGAGGGTCGGAGCCGCTGACGACCGGCACGTACTCGACCTCGCCGGTCGCCTCGTACGTGGCGCGTGCCCGTGCGGCCTCGGCGAGCTTGCTCGCGACGCCCTCCTCGCCGCCGTACACCTCCCGGCAGATCTCGGGGTCGTGCAGCCAGGGCGCGACGAGCGCCAGCGACCGGATGCGGGGGTCGTCGACGGCGTTCCCGCTCATGTACATCGCGGCCGCGCAGACGCCGAGGGCGCCGAGACGGGCGGCGTCCACCGCGGGATGTCCGGCGAGGAAGGTGACCGCGTGGTTGATGTCGCGGACCTTCTGTTCCGGCGCCTCGTAGTCGCGCGGCTCGCCCTCTGATTCGCCGTAGCCGGTGAAGTCGAAGGACAGGGCGGCGAACCCGCGGTCGGCGAGCCGTTCGGCGTACCGGTCGGCCATCAGCTCCTTGACGCTCGTCCAGGTGCCCGCCACCACGATGCCCGGCACCGGCCCGGCGCTGCGGGGCAGGAACAGGTTCCCGGTCAGCGCCGCGTCGCCGGCGGAGAACTTCACCTTCTGCATGGTGGTCATGAAACGTTCGCTCCTTCGATCAGTTCGCATAGGTCAGTTCGGCTTTGGTGATGGACGAGCCGTCGACGGTGAAGGCGTAGTAGGCCTCGAAGCCTCCCTGGCCGCCGGGGGCGAAGCGCACCAGGAGGCGCTGGTGCCCGGGCCGGTTCTCGGCGACCCGGATGACGGTCAGGGTGCCGCCGATGACCTCGGCCCGGGCCCAGTCGCGGATCGCGGCGCGGCCCTGGAAACGCCGCCCGACGTCGATGAGCTCCGCGTCGGCGGCGAACGCTCCCGCCAGCGCGTCGAGGTTACGGCCGTTGACCGCGGTGACGTAGGCGCTCACCGGCGCGAGCAGCCCGTCCGCCCCTTGCCGGGGGGTGTCCGCGCAGGCGGCGGGCGTCTTCGCGGGGTCCTCGGCGGACAGCTCCCGCGCGACGGCCTTGATGTTCTCCTGCGCGATGGTCGGAAGGTCCGCGACCGGCGGAAAGCCGGGGTAGGCGCGGTCCAGCTCGGCGATGATCGACTTCTGCTCGCCGGGGCCGACCGTCCTGCCCTCGGGCGAGTCCGGGGCGACGGCCGGCCGGACCAGACCGCGGAACACCTGGAGATACCGGCGCTGCTCGTCGATCAGTGCGCGGGCCGGGCCCGCGGCACCATGCCCCGGGTACATCGTCCTCGCCCCGGGGAAGCGCCCACCGAGCTGGTCGAGGATCTGGAGCCAGCCGCAGCTGGTCCCCTCGATCAGCGCGGGCGTGACCTTGCCGGTCGCCAGGTCGCCGGAGAAGAGGTCGCCGGTGTCGGGACGGTAGTAGACGTCCGCGGTGTCGGACTCGCCGTGGGCGAACGTGGCGGTCTCGAAGCGGAGGCCGCCGGCCCGCAACGGCGCGCCGTCCTCGAAGGTCCGGTCGGCGTAGGTGATCTTGGCGGGGAAGTCCGCGTTCGCCGAACGGGCCAGCGGGTAGAAGCCCCGTTTGTCCTCCCGCATCGTCTTGTCGGTCGACTTGGACGCGTAGACGGGAGCTTGGGGGAACGCCTCGTGGAAGGCTCCCGCCCCGCCCACATGGTCGGGATGGGAGTGGGTGAGCAGGATGGCGGCGACCGGCTTGCCGGTCTTCTTGATCTCCGCCACCGCCTTCCGGGCATCGGCCGGCGTGCGCAGGGTGTCGATGAGGACCAGGCCCTCCGGTGCCTGGATCCAGTAGGTGTTGACCGAACCCGGGTTGGACGAGGCGAAGCGTCCCGGCTCCGCCTTCCGCGCGGGCGTGTCGTCCTGCTGCGCCTGCGACGCCGCGGGCGTGTGGTCCTTCTGCGCCTGCGACGCCGCGGGCTTGTCGTCGTTCGAACAGCCCGCCACCGACGCGAACGCGCATGCGGCGGCGGAGCCTGCGGCGAGAAGGCGCCGCAATCTCTGGTTCATCTGGAGCTTTCGTGGAGTCGGAGTCAGATGCGAGCGGGTTCAGCGGAAGTCGTCCGCGTGGGCCTGTGCCCACTGCTCGAAGGTGCGGGGCTCGCGGCCCGTGACCTCGCGGACGGTCGGGCGGACGATCGACTCGTCGAGCGAGCCGTTCACGTAGAAGTCGAAGAACGCGTCCACGTACTCGGCGGGCGTGGTGGCGAGCAGGTCGGTGCGCGCCTCCTCGTCCGTCAGGCCCACGACCTCGAGATCGCGGCCGAGGACCCCGGCCAGCACGGCGACCTGGTCGGCGGGCCGCATCGCGACCGGGCCGGTCGGCCGGAGGATCTCGCCCCGGTACTCCTCCGACAGCAACGCGCGGGCGGCGACGGCCCCGATGTCGTACGGGTCGACGCTCGCCGCGCGGACGTCCGGGAACGGGACCCGCACCCGATCGCCGGACCGGAGCTGCGGCAGCCAGCGCAGGGCGTTGGACATGAACGCGCTCGGCCGCAGGAACGTCCACGGCAGCCCGGACTCCCGCACGGCGGACTCGGACGCGGCCATGAATCGGGTCACCGCGTTGGTCATGTCGCCGCTCCCGGCCGAGCCGCCGGACAGCAGCACGACCTGTTGCACACCCGCGCGCCGGGCCTCGGCCAGCAGGCCCGGCATGTCGGCGTACCCGGGGAGCAGGAACACCGCCCGGGCCCCGGCCAGCGCTCCGGTCATGCTCTCCGGCCGGTCGAGGTCGCCCGTCACCGTCTCGACGCCGTCCGGCAGCGCTATGGTGTCCGGCTTGCGCACCAGCGCCCGGACGGGTGCACCGGCCGCGGCCAGGGCCCGGACCACTTCGGAGCCGACGTTGCCCGTCGCGCCCGTCACCAAGATCATGTCATTTCCTTCACAGGGCGGTTACCAAGGGAGGGGACGGCCGTCGCGGAAGAACCCGCCGGTCGGGCCGTCGTCGGGCAGTGTGGCCGCCCAGACGATGCCGGCCGCGCCCTCGGCGACGGGACGGCCGCCCGGGCCTCCCATGTCCGTCGCGACCCAGCCCGGGCAGATCGCGTTCACGAGGACGCCGTCACCGCGAAGCTCCGCCGCCAGCATGCGGGTCAGGGCGTTGAGGGCCACCTTGGTGGTGCCGTACGCCGGGGTGCCGCCGCCCATGTTGGTCAGCGACGCCGCCTCGCTGGAGACGTTGACGATCCGGGGGTGCGCGCTCTCGCGCAGGAGCGGCAGCAGCCCCTGGATCAGCCGCCAGGGACCGTACAGGTTCGTCTCGGCGGCCTCGCGGACGACGTCCAGGTCGGCGGACGCGGCGCGCTGCCAGGTGTCGTAGGTGATGGCGGCGTTGTTGACCAGGACGTCCAGCCGCCCGTACCGCTCGGCGACAGCGGCCGCCACCGCCGCGATGTCCTCCTGGGAGGTGACGTCGAGCCGCAGCGGGACGACGTCGCCTCCCAGTTCCCCGGCCGCGGTCTCGGCCGCCTCCGGCGATCGGGCGGTGAGGAGGACGGTGTGGCCGAGTGCCGCCAGCTCGCGGCAGACCTCCCGGCCGATCCCCCGGTTGCCGCCGGTCACGAGGGCGATCATCCGTTCCCCGCCGCCAAGGACATCAGGTTCCGGTTGCCGTCGGCCCAGGTGGCGGTCATCACCACAGCGCTGATCTTCCACGCGCCGGCCGACCGGACCAGGTCGAAGCGGTAGGTGCCGCCCAGCGTCCACAGCTGCGAGCCGAACGGATCGGTGAGGCGGTGTGTGGCCTGGAACGACGCCGTGCAGAGCGCGGTGTCGCCGTCGACGGTCACCAGGTGGTTCGTGATCAGGTGCTGCGTGGCGTCGAACGCGCCAAGCAGGCGCGACCATGCCTCGACGATCTGCGCCGGCGTCAGCACGGCGGGCTCGCCGCCGTTCAGGCTGGTGTAGTCCAGGGTCACCGAGTCCGCGAACACCTCGCCGAGGCGTTCCCACTCACGCTGGTCGGCGTGCCACGCCATGCGGGTACAGGTCTCGATGATCGCCAGGCGATCCTCCGTGGTGCTCATGCCGCCATCGTGGCGCCGACCTTCTCCGCACGTCCAATACCTGCTGTAATAACTTGAGGTTATGGATGCGCATCTACGTGACATGAGGTATTTCGTGGCGGTGGCGGAGGAGCTCAGCTTCACCCGCGCGGCCGAGCGCCTGTTCATCTCCCAGCCGGCGCTGAGCAAGCAGATCCGCCAGCTCGAAGAGCTGATGCGGGTGAGGCTGTTCGACCGCGACCGGCGCACGGTGCGGCTCACCGCGCCGGGCGAGGCGCTGCTGCCGGCCGCGCGCAAGCTGCTCCAGCAGTGGGACGAGGCCCAGCGGGCCGTCGGTGACGCCGCCGCCGCCGAAGCGTCACGGCTGGTCGTGGGCATGTCGACCAGTGTCGGGCGCGGCCTCCTGGGAACGCTGCGGGAACGGTTCACCGAACGCCGTCCGGGCTGCGACCTGCGGCTGCGCCAGGTCAACTGGACCGACCCCACGGCGGGCCTGGCCGAGGGCGAGGTCGACGTGGCGTTCGTCTGGCTGCCGTTCCCCGGTCAGGACGATCTCAACGTCCGGGTCGTGGCCCGGGAGCCGCGCTGGGTCGCGTTCCGGGACGACCACTGGCTGGCCGGACGGGACGAGGTCGACTTCGCCGAACTCCTGGACGAGAATTTCCTGGCGTTGCCGGAAAGCGCCGGCCCGCTCCGCGACCACTGGCTCGCGACCGACGAGCGCGGCGGGCGGCCACCGGTGACCTGCACGACCGTGACGAACGCCGAGGAGACCTTCGCGGCGCTGGAGAGCGGCGACACCGTCGTCCTGCTCGCCGCCGGCAACGCCGAGATCTACCGGCGGCCGGGGATCATGACCATCCCGGTCAGGGGTCTGTCCCCGAGCGTGCTCGCCCTCGCGTGGCGGTCCGGCGATCATCGCAGCACGATCCGTGACCTGGTCGAGGCCCTGTCGCCCGAGCCGCAGCGCCCCCCGGCATGATCCTCCGTACGCTCCTGGTGGCCTTGTCGAAACGCCGGCGGATGGCGTTGAACTGTCGCGCGACGGGATGACGCCGGCGTTCAGCGGCGAAAAATGCGTTGCCGTAGATTCCGGCGAAACGTATGGTTTTGCGCTCGTGATCGCGGTGGTGGAGAGAGTTTTACCTGCCCGGCTGGGGACAGGGTTCCGGTGGGTGCTGGCCTCGAGCTGGCTGACGAATCTCGGTGACGGGGTCGCGGCCGCCGCGGGACCGCTGCTGATCGCGACGTTGACCCGCGACCCGCTGATGATCTCACTGTCGGCCCTGGTCGGCTGGGCGCCGCCGCTGCTGTTCAGCCTGTACGCGGGCGTGCTGTCGGATCGGCACGACCGGCGCAGGATCGTGCTCGTCGCGAACGCGGCACGGGCCATGGTGCTGGCGGCGCTCGTCGCGCTCATGGTGACCGGCACCGTGACCGTGGCGACGGCGCTGGCGGCGCTCACGCTCCGGTCCATCGCCGAGGTGTTCGCCGACAACGCGACGGCCACGCTGACGCCCATGATGGTCGGCAAGGACGATCTGGTCATCGCCAACGCCCGCCTGGGCACGGGATTCATCACGCTCAATCAGCTGGCCGGGCCGCCGATCGGCGCAGCGCTGTTCGGCCTGGGCTTCACCTGGCCGTTCGCGGGCCAACTGCTCCTGGTGGCGGCGGGGATCGTCCTGGTCTCCCGGATCACGTTGCCGCCGCACGGCCGCCAGGCCGGCGGCCCCAAGCCCGACACCGTACGGGAACTCATCGCCGGGTTCACCTGGACCATCCGGCACGCGGCGGTCCGCACGCTGGCGCTCACCATCCTGATCTTCAACTTCACGTTCGGCGCGGCCTGGTCGGTTCTCGTCCTCTACACCCAGGAACAGCTCGGCCTGGGCGCCATGGGGTTCGGCCTGATGACCACGATCGGCGGGATCGGCGGCCTGGTCGGCACCGGCCTGTACGGGGCCATCACCCGCAGGGTGAGCCTCGGCGCCCTGATGCGGATCGGACTCGTCATCGAGACGTTCACCCACCTGGGTCTGGCCCTCACGCATTCACCGTGGGTCGCCGGGGCCATCTTCCTGGCCTTCGGCGCGCACGCCTTCATCTGGGGCACGACCTCGGTCACCGTCCGCCAGCGCGCGGTCCCGCGCGAGCTCCAGGGCCGGGTGGGCAGCGTCAACACCATCTGCGTCTACTTCGGTCTGGTGGTCGGCTCGGTGATCGGCGGTGTCCTGGCCACCCGCTTCGGTGTCGCGGCGCCCTTCTGGTTCGCCTTCGCCGGCTCCGCGGTGTTCGTCGTGCTGCTGTGGCGGCAGCTCATGCTGATCGCCCACGACGACTGAGGCCGGGAGGGGCACGAGCCCAGGAGGTCCGGCCGGGGTCAGGTGGTGGCCGGATCGTCGGTGGCGCGTTCGGGGGGCGGGCCCGTGTACGAGGCGCGCAGACGCAGGAGGGAGCCGCGTTCGTACTCCTCCATGGCGTGCGCCAGCCACCCGGCGATCCGGGCCACCGCGAAGATCGCTTCTCCGGCGCCCGGCACCATCCCGGCGACGGTCGTGAGGGCGGCCAGGGCGAAGTCGACGTTGCGCTCCGGAAGCCGCCGCCTGCGGACCTCGTCGAGGACCGCCTGCGTGGCGGCGAGCCGCTCGTGGCCGGGCGCCGCCTCCCGGACGAGCGCGAGAAGCAGCTCTCCGCGGGCGTCGCCGTTCTTGTAGACGCTGTGGCCGAAGCCGGGGATGCGCTCGCCGCGCCGGATCCGGTCGGCGATCACGCGCGTCGCGCGCCCCGGCTCGGTCACCTCGTCGAGCAGGCGTTCCGCGCCGTACGACGCGCCGCCGTGCAGCGGGCCGCCGAGGACGCCGAGGCCGGTGAGCACCACAGCGTACGGGTCGGCGCGGGCGGAGGCGGCGACCCGCGCGGCCAGCGTGGAGGCGGCCAGTTCGTGGTCGGCGAGGAGGACGAGCGCCGCCTCCAGGGCGGACAGGAGGGCGGGCGTGGCGGGCCGCGGACACAGCCGCGCCCAGAGCCGCCCGGCCACCGACCCGCCGCCCCCCGGCTTCTCGTCGCCTGAAGGCCTGGCCGGGGCGTCGCCCGCTCGTGGCAGGGCGTCGACGAGGCCCGCGACGAGGCGGCGGCCGGTGGCGGCCACCGAGGCGGGGTCGAGCTGGTGGCGCAGCGAGTCGGACGCCCCCAGCACGGTGATGATGACCTGGATCCTGTCCAGGGGCAGCAGGTCGGCGGGCAGTCCCCGTTGCGCCTCGATCGCGGCCCGCAACGCGTCCCGGTCGCACGTCCACGCGGCGGCGCCCCGGAGCGCCCCGTCCCGCGAGCGACCGCGACCCGCCGCAGGCGCGCGACCGCTCCCCCTCGGCGCCGGCAGGGCGCCCGGGTCGGCCGTCCAGAGCCACTCGGCGACCGCCTCGAATCCCGCCGTCCTGGCCAGGGCGAGCGCGTCGCGCCCCCGGTAGTACGGCCGGTCGAGCCCGAGGGCCGTGACGCCCGACTCGATCACGAGCTCCGGCGGCTGCCCCCGGGGCCGCCCGCGCCGCGCCAGCCGCTCGATCTCGCCCGCCTCGAACAGGCTCCTGCGGTCCTCGCCGTGCCGCCGCGTGAGCAGCCCGCGGCTCACGTACGCGTAGAGCGTCGCGGGCTTCACCCCGAGCCGCTCGGCCGCCGTGGCGGCGTCGATCCACTCCACGTCCGGCCTCCCCCCTCGACCGCATGTTGATGAAAATCAATATTGATACACATTGAAAGCGCGTGTCAACGTGAGGGCATGCCCCAGATTCACTTCCTCGACGTGACCAACCGGGACGGCGTGCAGACCGCGCGCACCGGCCTGTCCAAGTTCGGCAAGACCATGGTCAACTTCTATCTGGCCAGGCTCGGCGTGGCACAGTCCGAGATCGGCTTCCCGTTCCTGTTCCACGAGGTCCCGTACGTCCGGGCGCAGGTGGCGCTGGCCGAGGCCGGAGCGTTCGGCGAACTGCGGCTGTCCGGCTGGTGCCGGGGCGTGGCGGCGGACGTGGAGCGCGCGGCGCCCCTGGGCCTGCGGCACTACAACCTGTCCATCTCGACGTCCGACTACATGATCCAGAACAAGTTCCGCGGCCGGCTCGACCGCGACGCGATCGTGCGCGAGATGACCGCCGCCGTCCGCGCCGCCAAGGACGCGGGCGCCGAGACGGTCGGCGTGAACGCGGAGGACGGGTCGCGCACGGACACCGGGTTCCTGGTGGAGTTCGCGCTGGCGGCCAAGGAGGCGGGCGCCGACCGGGTGCGGTACTGCGACACGATCGGCGGCGACACGCCCGGCCGCATCCGGGAGCGCTTCGCGGCGCTGGCCTCGGCCACCGGCATGCCGGTCGAGACGCACTGCCACAACGACCTCGGGATGGCCGTGGCCAACTCCGTCTCGGGCGCCCTCGGCGACCTGGAGGCCGGGCAGGACGCGTGGATCAACACCTGCGTGAACGGCATCGGCGAGCGCTCCGGCAACGCCGACCTGCTGTCCACGATCCTCGCCTTCCGGCACGGGTTCGGCCTGGACGCCAAGGACGCGGAGATCGGCGACCCGCTCGACCTGTCGTGGGCGCGCCGGTTCGGGCTGTGGGCGTCGTACGCGTTCGGGCAGCCGTTGCCGTACAACCAGGTGGGGGTGGGACGCAACGCCTTCGCCCACGAGAGCGGCATCCACGCCGACGGCGCGCTGAAGGACCACGGCAACTACGAGCTGTACGACGAGGCGACGCTCGGCCCGTTCCCCGAGGACTGGCACGACCGCGCCGGCCGGGTCGTGCTGACCGGCGAGTACGGCGGCAAGGCGGGGTTCCGCCACGTCATGGAGGGGCTGGGCGCCGAGGTGCACGACGAGGACCTGACGTTCCGGCTGGTGCAGCTCTGCAACGCGATGAACGGCCGCCCGCTGACCGACGACGAGCTGCGGCTGATCGCGGCCCACCCGCGCGAGCTTTCGCTGCTGTTCCCGGGGTACGAAGCCGCCTGATCCGGGGCGCGTCCACCCGGAGCACGCGACGGCCGAGCCGGGTCACGCCCCGGCCGGCCGCGCCAGGTCGTCGTCCAGAACCCGGCCCCGCGTCTCGGGCAGCGCGAGCACGCACAGCAGGCTCAGCACGGCCGTCGCGCCCACGTAGCCGCCGACGGCCGCGCTCCCCCCACCCGCCTGCAGACCGGTGGCGACCAGCGGCGGCACCGCCCCGCCCAGCACCCCGCCGAGGCTGTAGGCCACCGAGGCGCCGCTGTAGCGGAACTCGGTCCGGAACAACTCGGGCAGGTAGGCCCCCATGGGCCCGAAGGTCAGCCCCATCAGCCCGAGCGCGCCGCCCAGCGCCACCCCGGTGAGGGCGACTGAGCGGGTCTCCATCAGCGGGAACATCACCGGCCCCCACACCGCCGCGAGGGTCATACCGGCGATGAGCGTGCGGCGGCGGCCGAACCGGTCGGACGCCGCCGCCGAGGCCGCCGTGCCCGCCGCCATGAGGGCCACCCCGGCCAGGGTCAGCGCGAGCATGGTGGTCCTGGGCAGGCCGAGCGTCGTGGTGCCGTACGCCAGGCAGTAGGTGGTGGCGGTGTAGAACAGCGTGTACGCGATCGTCATGGCGCCGGCCCCGAGCAGCACGCGGCGCCACTGGTGGCGCATCAGCCCGGCGAACGGCACGCGGGCGACCCGGCCCGCGTCCACCGCCTCGCGGAAGACCGGGGCCTCACGGACGCGGAGCCGGACGTACAGGCCCACGGCGACGAGCGGCAGGCTCGCCAGGAACGGCAGCCGCCACCCCCAGCCCGCGAAGTCCTCCTCGGTCAGCACAGCCCCCAGCACGAGGAAGGCCGGCACCGTCTACGTCGTGTGCCTCAAGAAGGCCTCCTGACGAGACGGCGAAGGGCCGGTACGGCGCACCGTACCGGCCCTCGACGCGTCACT